>NZ_KV917377.1:4145937-4392592 GCF_002019705.1 Shouchella patagoniensis
GAAGGATCATTCACTATATATCAAGTAAATTGTACAAATAGAGTTCGAATAAATGAAAAAACGCAAGTCTTTTAAATAAAAGACCTGCGTTTTTTTGCTTAATAGGTCCGTATAACCTCCTTAATTACAAAGGTCTCGTCGATGTCACGTTTAAAGACGAACCTAATTTAACCTATAGGTACGTGTACGCAGAACGACACGAACGCATCGTATTAAGTCAAATTTATGAGGGTGATCCTCCATTTGAATTCTCAGATCAAATAGAAGAAGGGAATCACGGAAGAATCAATGGTTCATGATCATGCCTTTAAATGGCTGATGCCTACTGAAACATCATATGAATAATGGGGTGAATTCATTGTTTAAGACAGCACGATGCTTGATTAAAAGTCTTTCTAAAAACGATCATACAGATGTAGAGGCATTGTTTATGAATGAGCAAGTAAGGCAATTTCTTGGGGGACCGCGCCGAGTTGATTTATCCAAAGAATTAAATGACAGAATTCATTCACACCCGTACACAAATTATTGGGTCATCCGAGAAAAGAAAACAAATGAATGTATTGGTTTGGTTACTCTTGACCCTTATCAAAATGGTATTGACCTTGAACTAACGTCTCAATTAATGCCGAAGTGGTGGGGGGAAGGGTACGCAACAGAAGTTCTCCACGTCATTACTCATTGTGCTTTCAATCATTTGGATTTGCCTAAAGTCATTGCAGAAACACAAACGGCAAATAAGGTTTCATGTGTCTTTTAGAAAAAGTGGGGATGACATTCGAGCAAACGATTAGTCGATTTGGAGCGGAACAAGCGATTTATTCGATCCGTTCTTCTTGATGGTGAGTAAGCTAGATGTTGTATACGCTTTTGTCACATTCTATAATGAGTGTAAATTTACATCGAAGAGAAACCACATTGGAGGAAACCTTTGATTATCTACCGAGAAGCAAACGCAGAGGAATTACATACAATTGCCGAATTACTCGCCAAATCATTTAGAGACTATCCTTTTTTTGATTTATTTATGAGTAGTCAGAAGAAAGAACAGCTGTTTACAGACATTCATGCGTTAAATACAAAATCTTATTTTAAAAAACATGTGGTTCTTGTTGCGATCCGTGAAGAAACGATTGTCGCAGCTGCCTTGCTTAAACATCGCGATAGACGAGACGTTGGGCTATTTGGTTATGTCGCTGCGGGTGGCTTATCGGTTGCTCTTAAAGGTGGACCTGCATTTTTGCGTGATTTTCTTTCTGTAGCAAACGAAGCAAAGGCTGCAGTTGAGCGTTTAGAAAAACCAGTTTGGTACTTAGAATCCCTCGTCGTTGACCCGTCGCAGCAGGGCCAGAGGTTAGGTAGTAAGCTTTTAAATGATGGGATTATCCCGTATATCGCTAAAAACGATGGCGGTCCGTTGACACTTATTACGAATATAGAAATCAATCGTACTTTCTACAAAAAGAATGGTTTTGAAGAAATAAATGCTAAAACGATTAAACGAAACGGGCACTCTGTGAACAACTGGAGTTTTAAAAAAGAAATTTAACCAAAAAAGCAGCCAAGGACCGAAGGGGTTTGGCTGCTTTTCGTTTATTTAAATTAACTGCTTTTCTGCTTCTTTCGTATATAAAATCGCTTCGTCAAGCTTTCCATCACGTACTTTTTCAGCCCATGCTGGGTCAGCGAGTAACGCACGACCAACGGCAACATAATCAAATTCACCAGCTTTTATTTTTTCGTCAACAAGGCGAAGGTTTTCTTCGATTGATTGTTCGCCGTTGCTTTTCTTGCTTAGAAAGGCATGGTCAATACCAAGTGAGCCCACGGCAATTGTTGGTTTGCCCGTTAATTTCTTCGTCCAACCTGCCAGATTAAGAGGTTCTTCTCCTTCAAATTCCGCTTCCCAAATACGTCGTGTGGAGCAGTGGAACACATCAACTCCTGCGTCAACAAGTGGCATAAGTAGTTGTTTTAACTCATCTGGTGTATGGGCAAGTTTTGCGCCATACGCTCCGCCTTTCCATTGCGAAAAACGGAAGACAATCGGAAAGTCTGGGCTAGTCGTAGCGCGGCACGCTTTAATCACATCAACGGCGAATTTCGTCCGACCTTGCAAATCGCCACCATATTCATCCGTACGTTTATTTGTATTCTCCCAAAGGAACTGGTCGATTAGGTAGCCATGAGCACCGTGAAGTTCAATTCCATCAAAACCAACCCGCTCTGCATCCGCTGCTGCATCGGCATAGGCTTGAATCATTTCTTTAATTTCTTCTTTTGTTAAGGCTTTGGCTGACTCGCTTCCATCGATACCGAGCCCAGATGGACTAACGGGAGGAGAATCAATATTCGGACCGTCGCCTTGTTTTCTTGCCGCACCAACATGCCATAATTGAGGAATGATTTTCCCGCCAGCCTCATGGACTTCGGCAACAACGTTTGCCCAGCCTGCTAATGCATCTTCACCATGAAAACGTGGAATGTTTGGATGGCTGACTGCCGCCGGATGATTAATGGCTGTTCCTTCCGTTACGATCAGCCCAACACCATGTTCTGCGCGTCTGCGGTAGTAAGCTGCCACATCTTTACCAGGAACACCTGCTGGAGAAAAGACTCTAGTCATTGGAGCCATGACAATGCGGCTTGCTACTGTGCCGTTTCCAAAAGGATGTGACTCGAATAAGCTTTCTGCGATCGTTTGATTGTTCATAAGACTCCTCCTCATTTTCGATACTTCTCAAATAGTTTACAGCGCATGATTGGAAAGATAAACTGATACGGCTTAGGAATGGTGTGAAGGAATTGCTGCGAGAGGTTGGAGCGTTTTAAGAGATTCATTCCTAAATCTTAATTTCATGATCAGAGCGGGTAAGTGAGAGAAGGAATAAATTGACAAGAGTCGAAGTTTTATGGGGTTGGGTTAATAAAGGAGATAGAGTAATGAATGGAAAGAACATTAGTATAAGATTTGTGGAAGTAAAACGATTTACCTATTGTTCTAGCAAAGAAATAGCTGAAACGACAAGTATCCCTCATCCTTATCCAGATGGAGGTGCAGAATTCTGGTTTGAGCAAGTGACAAAAGAGAAAAAGGAAGGAGGTGTCTATACATTTTCCATTTTTGGTATTGTGTCGGTTAAAAAGAAGGGGAACAGAATAAGAGCGATTGATTATTGGCTAAATTGGAATAAAGGTATTGCAACGATAGCAATAAGGAAAGCGATTCATTTTTCGTTTCACAAATTGGGCTTGAAAATCATCAAAAGCGATTGTCTCTCTTCAAACATTGGCTCAAGAAAAGTGTTGGAGAAGAGAATGGGTTTGTCCTTCTTAAAGAGGAAGTTTATTATTGATTTGTTAATGGGTGTGGGCAAAATTAAACTTAGTAGGTAGAAGAAATAAAATTTCTAATCATTTTTAAGAGGCAATGAGTAAGGATAGAGTTAGTAAAAAAGGAAGGGAATTCTATGACGACGAGAAGTGATAAAGAAACACTATTGTTGAATAGCGACATACAATTTAATTCATTGCTTGAAATAATTGAATCTGTAGCTAGCAGAAAAAGAAGCATGTCCATTACAACACAAGAAAGAGATAAAAATTTTCGTGATGTATTAATGCATCTGTATGAATGGCATTCAATGCTTGAACGGTGGTACAGAGAAGGAATGGATGGAGATATGCCTTTTATGCCGGCACCAGGCTATAAATGGAGAACAATCAAACTGCTTAATTTGCAAATTTGGGGAAACTATCAAGACGTAACAGTACATCAAGCGATAAGAAAAGTAAAGTTAAGCCATGAAAGAGTAATGAATGTAATTCGATTACACACCGATGAAGAAATCATGACAAAAAAATACTATAAGTGGACGAAAACAAGTAATTTATACAGTTATTTTGCAGCAAACACTTTCAGCCATTATATTTGGGCTATAAAACAATGTGAGGTGATTGCACGTTCTTTAAAAGAAGAAGAAACGAATAAGCTTGGGAAATAAAAACAAGTCCAACAAGCATCGTCACCCTTCAATCCGTGTATTAGTCGTTTTCTACCTCAAGTCGTGAAACCTTGAGTGCGAAAAAAGCCGTTTCTCTGCGACTAAAACGTTTTAGGTCGCAAGCGGTTGCTTGTGGGTGTCCATCTGTAATCACAACGATGCAAAATAAACATGCACTTCCTTTCCCCATTTTTTAATTGTCTTTTCTTTTTTCCTCCCTATTCGCTCTGCAACTTTGATAGAGGGGAGATTATTTACGTCCGTTAAAGAAATGACCTTCGTTAATTTGATTTGCTCAAATCCATAATTCTTACAAGCTAGCGCCGCTTCAGTTGCGTATCCATTCCCCCAAACACTTCTAACGAAGAGATAGCCAATTTCCATCTCGATATTGCCATCAATCTCTTGGGGGACGATCCCACATTGACCAAGAAAAGCGCCTGTCATCTTATCTTCAACGATCCAAAGCCCAACCCCAAAGCGTGTGTAATTAGCTAACGTCCAGTCAATCCAATCGATGGTTTGCTTTTCGTCTTTTGTAGATGGGTAATAGTGCATGGCCTCCGGGTCAGAAAATATGGTTAATAAATGTCCAACATCGCCTTTAGTCATTTCTCTTAATAGTAATCTCTCTGTACTCATGATAGATAAACTCATTTTCTCACTCCTTATCGTTGTTCTTTCTACCTGTATCCTATCATAAGGAGGGAGTGAAGTTATTTTTATATTTTTGAAAACGAATTACCCTCTTTAAACGTATAAGAGGGAAGGAGGCGTTTAGATGAATAAAAAAAGGTATGAGAAATTTGCAAAATCACTCGTTAGTACGCATCAAACCCCAGGTGCTATCGTTGCTTTAACCAACGGGTATAAACAAGGTTTTGGGTACCGAGATCGAGAAAATCAGCTGCCTGTTATGACTGATACAGTCTTTGGAATTGGTAGTATTACAAAGGTAATGACGTGCATTGCCATCCTTCAACTTCAAGAAGCAGGTAAGCTGTCTGTTGATGATTTGATTCAGGTTCATGTACCAGAGGTAACGTTCACTGGTAGTAAGGAGATCACACTCCATCATTTAATGACACATACGTCAGGTATGCCACCAATGAATACACTGTTTTATGCCAATAAGAAATCAATGGAACAAGATGGTTCGTTTGAGCTGCAAATCAAATTAGGTGTTCCTCTAGATCAAGAGCAAGAAAGTATTGATTCTTACGAAGACTTAATCCATTACTTAAATACAAGTGAGTTCGACATGCTTGATCAAGCGGGACAGTCGTTCAGTTATTCGAATGATGGCTATGCGCTCCTTGGAATGGTCATTGAGCGAGTAAGTGGACAGACGTACGAGCAGTATATGGACACACACATTTTTCAACCGCTTGGCATGAAATCGACCTTCTTTGATCCTGCTAAGCTCGATGAGCGAGCGGCACGTTTATATGGTCTTGATGTAACCGCAAAAACACCAATTGTTGAGTATACACCAGGGTGGTGGGATGCACCGGCAATGTGGGCAGCTGGTTACATAAAATCCACAGCGGCAGATATGCTTCGTTTTGGTGATGTGTTTCTTACTTACGGAGGCGGAATTATTCGTCCAGAGAGTGTACGTGCATTAACTGCTCATCAGATTGAAATTCAACCTGGTATTTATTATGGGTATGGGGTCATTATTCAACCAGACTTTTTTGGGACAACATTGATCGAGCATGGCGGAAGTATAAAAGGGGTTGCGGCTCAATTTTCCGTGCTACCAGAGAAAGGAATCGCCGGGGTCTGTTTAACAAACATGGCAGGCGCTCCATCTGAAGCATTGCTAAAAGGCGCACTGCAAAGCGAATTAAATGTCGACCTTGAGCAGAAAGCGATTCAATATGAAGATTACGAGCTAATGGCATTGGATCGTGAACAGATGGCTGGCGTATATAAATCAAATGAAGGACAAATCGTAACGGTTTATGAAAAAGAAGAGGCAATGTATGTGGAGATGCAAGGTGCGGACATTCCTGCACGACCTGTTGGTAAGCAATCGCTTACGATTCCAATGCACGGAACCGACTATCTCCTGCAATTCAAACGGGATCGTCTTCATTTTGCTTTTAGGCAGTTGGTAAAAGCAGAAGAGTAGGACGGAAGGTAAGTCTGTCTGTTTTAAACATCTGAATGTAACGTTTACCCCCTTATGATTTACGGTTAATGGTAAAGAAGGAAAACATTTTCTGTAGTGACGTAAGGGGGTTCTTTAATGGATGCAACACCCAAATCGACTTCATCCAAAATAGATTTTTGGTGGCGAATCGAAGTGGTTGTATGGATTCTTTTTTTCATAGTAATCATTCTTAGTTTTATACTCTGGCATAACTATGGGTTCATGATAGGGATGGGGAATATTTATGTTTTTGCGCTTCTTGCTTTACAGTACCTTTTCCTATTTGCGCTAATTCCGAAAACAATCAAGTGTCACCACCTAGGACTAAGAAGAAAGTATGTCTATGGAGCGATCGTCTTGCTTCTGGTTTTAGATACAATAAGAGGGGTAATCACTCTTTTATTTTTTATTAAATGAACCTGAGCTATAAGTCATCCGTTAATTAATTTACGAATAGAAGACGGCGATTGAAAAGTGGAAGTCAGAGATTTGATGCGTAAGTCGGAGAAAGGAGCGCCGCAAGTGGAGATAAGTCTCTTTGTGTGGAGATTTGAGTAAGGAGCGCGGAGATTTAATGCGTGAGTCAGGAGAATAGAGCGCCTTGCGTGGGTTTCTCATTCTAACGCTATCAAAAAAGCCTGGCTCCCAATAGAGAGCCAGGTTTCTTGATTAATTTGCTTGTTGGAATTCAGGATCGTCAAATTTGTGTGCAACCCAACCTTCTGGATCAATAAACAGGCGGACGGCAACGACTTGGCGTTCGTCTGATAAGGTGAAGAAATGAGGGATGTTGACTGGAACTGAGATGACATCACCTGGCGTGAGATTTACATCGAAATAGCCAGTGTCTTCGCCTTTTATGACGAATGTTCCGGAACCGGCGGTGATGGCGCGTACTTCGTCTTCTGTATGAGTATGAACTTGTTCAAATTTCTTTAAAAGCGTCTCCAAATCAGGTGTGTTTTCGTTTAGGGCGATAACGTCCCAGTTTTTATAGCCTCGACGTTCAGCTAGTGAGCGAATTTCTTCATCAAATGTAGAAAGCACTTGCGCTTTGCCTTCATCTGTAAGCTGGCAATTGTTTTGTAGGTTTTCTGGGAGTTTTTCTGGGTTCCAGTATTCGTAAAGAACTTCTTGGTTTTCTAGAAACTGTCTTACTTCTTGCTCACCACGAATGACTTCTCCGGTATTGCGAATGTGAATCACTGCCATATGAATCATCCTCCTCAAATTGTCAATTGCTTTAGTTGCAGGTGATAATGAAATAAAAATTCAAATGCTTCCAAATGCTTTTTGGCTTCAAAACCGTTGCGTCCCCAAGCGGTAATACCGTGATTTCGAATTAATACACCGTGAACACCTGGTTGTATTTGTTTTGACACGGCATCCGCAAGGCGCGGTAAGTCGGCATGATTCTGTACGATTGGCACGGTTATCGAGCCATCTTTTTCCCAGATGTTAAAGGCTTTTATTAATTCTTGATTTTTAAAAGTGATCGAGCCTTCATCTCCGTATAATTCTGAAATCACATTGTTGTAAATCGTATGAACGTGAAGGGAGCAACCGGCGTTTGTCTGCTCATATATTCGCTGATGAAGAATCGTTTCTGCAGATGGCTTTAGACTTGTCTCTTCGACGGCTTGACTGTTTTCATTGACGAGTAAAAAGTCATCGGGTGTGCGTTTGCGTTTGTCACGACCACTTGCAGTTACAAGAAAGCGGAGCGGATCGTCACTCACTTTAATTGAAAGGTTGCCACTTGTACCTGGGAACCAGTCACGCTCTGCTAATTCATCTTTAATGTCAGCTAGTTCATTCCATAACAGTTCCTGTTTTTCTTGCAGAAGCGTCAACGTATACTCACCCCCTTATTGGAATCAAGTTGTTCAATGATTTCACGGAAATCATTGAAATAGGAATGGGTTAAACCAAGTTCTCGGCATTTATCTAGTAAAAATTCATCACAAGCAAACACTTCATCTGCGACTTTTGCTGCTTGTAGATCGGTAATTGAATCGCCAATGACGATTTTGTAGTATTCTTCTTCTGGATACTGTCTAAGAATAGACGGCTTACAGCAACCGCATTCGTTGGTACAATGTTGGTCACAGCTGTGTGGCCACGTAATCGTGATTGTACTGCCACTGAAATCACTGCCATTGCAATACACATCGCCCAGAAGGTCAAAAGGCTCGAGGATCGGTTGAACAAAAAAATCAATGCCGCCACTTACAATTTTTAACGGAATCTGCTTTTTGCGAACATAGTCCAAAAAAGAAGAGAAGCCAGCGCGTATTTCAGCTTGTGCTAATACAAAATCGATAATCTCTTGCTTACGCTCAACCGGTATGGTGTTAAAAAGTTGACCAACACCGGAGCGAATCGAGATCCGTTCTGCTAAAATATCGTCTTTAATCGGTTCCCACCCTGGTGGAGCGAACCGTTTCATGATGGCAATAATATTGTCTTTTGTTGTGATCGTGCCATCAAAGTCACAAAAGAGAATCGGCTTTTTCTTCGCAAACGATGTCATGCTGGGTTACCCCATAAATGAATCGCTTCACTTAGCTCTGGCGAGTGGACTGCTGCCTCTGTTAATGATTGGTTTGCGAGCACTCCTGCGACCGCATCTCGAAAAGCTTTTGCTCCAGCACGGGCACCACCTGGATGACCATGAATACCGCCGCCAGCATTAATAACCGAATCTACGCCAAAGTCGTTTATTAATAACGGAGTGAGGCCAGGGTGAATGCCAGCCGATGGGACTGGAAACGCCTTGTTTAATGTGCTTGTCTTTGTTAAAGCGTGAGCAATTTCTGTTGTTTCGGACTTTGCTAATGCCACACTTCCATACGGTGATGGAAATAAGACGAGATCGGCACCTGCTAAGCGTAATAATTTTCCGAGTAGTACTTTGTTTGAGATGCCATAAAAAGGTGACGGTGTTAAGGCACCAGAAACAGCAGGGTGTGCCATAATTGGAACGTGAATATCAGGGTCTTCTGCTAAGGCTTGCAAGACATCAAGCCCATAAGCAAAGACGTTAAACAATAACGCGTTTGCCCCAAGTTGGACAGCTTGTTTTGCTTTTTCTTTTAATTCAAAGGTACGACCGGTTAAGTTGACGGCGTACAGCTTTTGTTCACCTGTTTGTTCATACACCTCTTTTACTATTTCCGCGCCAGCTCGAACCCGGTCTGTAAAAGGCGTTAACGGGTTTTCAAATAAAATCTCATCATCTTTTACAAGATCAACGCCTCCGAGTAGCTGATCTTTTAATTGCTTCTTAAACTCTGACAAGTCTTTGCCAATCATTCCTTTAAAAATGCTCATAACAAGCGGTCGGTCATATACATTTAATTGACTACGGATGCCCTCAATACCAAACTGTGGTCCAGGAAAAGCGGCTTCAAGCTCGGGATCTAATTCAATATCGATGAGCTTAATCTCACCATCTAAAGACAGTTTTCCGAAGATGGTTGTTAAAATAGCAGGGAGGTCGGTAGAGAAATTGGCGGCAGGATAAGCGATCTTAATTAACCCTGTTGTCCGTTCCTCCGCAAAGGCACGATTGGTTTGTTCGGTTGGTTGCTCTTCAAGCACCTCGACGACTTCTCCTTTATGCTTCTCGAGCTGCTGCTTTTCAAGTGACGGTAAATGAGTCCATGAACCAATTGTTAACCCAAGGGCAATTGACTCTGCCTTTTTATGAAGGTCCTTTTTCGGATCAAATACGCGATACGTTGCTGTAACGATACTCATTTTTGAATAGCCTCCTAACATGTGTAACAAAAAAAGCCCTCTTCGTAGCGAAGAGGACAGTGGACTCGTTTTTATGTCCTCTTATCTACCAAGGGTAACCTTGTGAGAATTAGCACCTTGAATGGGCAGTGTAAGCCAAAACAGGTTGCCGGGTTTCATTGGGATCGTCCCTCCACCAGCTCTTCATAAGAGTAAAAATAAATTAAGTTTGGTCAATCTTATAATGGATTATGACAGTGTGCGTCTACTCTGTCAATTAGGAAAAAAGTTTATTAAATCTATTGACAATGAATTTAAACACTCGTATTATTAAAACCAATTACTCTGATTGGGAATAGAGAATTTGAGTACACAACTTTATTATGAAACTCTTATCGAGAGCTGGCTGAGGGAATTGGCCCTGTGAAGCCCGGCAACCGACCTAATCATCATGTGTATCTTTTATGATGAGAACCTTTAAGGTATGAAGGCACGGTGCTACATCCAACAGACTTTTATTTGAGTCTGAAAGATAAGAGGTAGGATCATCGCATTCCGCCTCTTTCTTAAATCGAAAGAGGCTTTTTTATATTTTTAATAGATGGAGAGATGAGACATGAGAAAAGCATTTGGGGTTAAACCAATCGGGGTTTCTGCAGCTTGCATTCTACTTCTTGCTGCTTGTGGGGATGGAGATGCAACGGAGGTTCAAGCAGACATCGATTTAGATGGTGTGCCAGAGAGATTCGCTCAAGGAGAAGGCGCGAAAATTAAAGTCATCCGTAAAATAGGTGGAGACGATCATACAGCTCAATATTTAGCAGGAGTTCAACAAGAAGGGGAGGCTTTAGGATTTGATGTGGACGTCTTTACGGCTAATGGTGATACAGTGAAGTATCATGATGCGATCTCGCAAGCAATTAATGGGGGATACGATGGCTTAATCCTTTCCCATGGCGATGATGCTGCTACGGTAGATGCTGTAAAACGTGCAGTTGATCAAGGGATAGAGGTTGTCACATTTGATTCAAATCCTGATTTAGAGACAATTGAAGGTGTGACATTAACCTCACAAGATGATGAAGAACTCGCTACACTTGCACTAGGTAAGTTAATTGAAGATTTTGACGGGGAGGCGGATATTGTTTATTTGTGGGTGGATGGATTTCCTCCAATGGTCCGAAGAGACGCTGTCTATCAAGAGGTTCTGGCCGATCAACCAGGAATCAATGAACTTGAACGATTTGGTGTAGCGGCAGAAGACACATCCACGCAAACACAAAATGCGGTTGTAGCCTTGCTTAATAAATACCGAGAAGGTGAAATTGATGCAATTTTTGCGACTTGGGATGCATTTGCAATTGGAGCAACACGTGCACTTGAGGAAGCAGGACGAGATGAAATTGACATCTATGGCATTGATGTATCAAATGCCGATCTTCAAATGATGCAACAAGAAAATAGTACATGGAACTATACAGCTGCCGTTGATCCAAAGCTAATTGGGTCTATCAACTTACGGATTCTTGCAAAGAAATTAGCTGGTGAAGAAACACCCCAGTTTTATGATTTAGAAGCCTCCCTCATTTCTCGCGATCAATTACTGCAAGCCGAGAGTGAAGTGAATATGGTCACATTAACAGATGTCCTTCCTAACTGGGGTGAGTCAGATGCCTTTTTAGAAGACTGGATGACTGTGTTAAAAGAACATAACGAACAATAGGTGATTTGATGAAGCTACAGATGAAAGAAATTTCAGTTTCCTACCCTGGTGTAAAAGCGCTTGATCAGGCTGCTTTTGAGGTGAGTGGAGGCTCGGCCCACGCGCTAATTGGTGCAAATGGCGCAGGTAAATCAACGCTAATGAAAGTGTTATCGGGTTCCGAGGCAGGGTACGCGGGAACGGTATTAGTTGATGGGCAAGAGGTTTCAATTCGTTCACCCAGAGATGCGCAAATGCTTGGCATTCAAATCGTTCATCAAGAAGTAGATACGGGGCTCGTGCCGTACGTATCTGTTGCAGAAAATATGCATTTGTATACATTTGGATCGAGTCAGAAGAAAAAGGGTTGGGTGAAATGGAGCTCTTTGTACAAGAGGGCAGCGGACGTTCTCGACACACTCGGAATTGAGATTTCAACGAGAAAGCTAGTTAGTGAGTTAACGCTTGCAGAAAAACAAATGGTCCTTATCGCACGAGCCGTCATGACTGATTGCCGCCTGTTGATTTTAGATGAACCAACCGCTCCGCTTAGTCATGCCGAAACAAAGCAACTGTTTCGGATCGTACGAGATTTACAGAAGAAGAACGTAGCGGTCGTGTTTATTTCTCATCGCTTAGCAGAGTTGTTTGAGATTTGTGATGTGATCACAGTGATGAGGAATGGACATGTGATTTCCACGCGATCAATCGCGGATACGTCAATTGATCAAGTCGTTGAGGATATGTTGGGAGAGCCATTAGACGAGCAATTTACGACTAGAAGCTCAAGTGCTGGTGCTCTCTGTTTGGAAGCTCGTTCCTTATCCGATGGAGGCAAAATAAAGGACGTTTCTTTGACTGTTCGAAAAGGGGAGATTGTTGGTTTAGCAGGTTTGGTTGGGGCGGGAAAGACAGAGCTTTGTAAGCTGCTCTTTGGTGCTTCAGTCCGAACGTCGGGTTCGTTCTTACTGAATGGAGAACCTATCCGTTTGTCTTCTCCTGCTGACGCAGTTCGAAAGGGGATTGCTTTTGTGCCAGAGGAGAGACGAAAAGAGGGGATTCTAATTGATGAGACCGTTTCGGCAAACTTATCTGCTGCGAGTCTTGATCTGTTTAGCAACCGTCTTGGCTTCTGGAATGAAAAGAAGGAAAAAGCGAGTGCACATACGCTTATACAAGCTCTTGGTATTAAGACGCCTGGACCAGAGGCACTGGTAAAAAACTTATCTGGGGGAAATCAACAGAAAGTCGCGATTGGCAAATGGTTAGTAAACGATGCTAACCTTTATCTCTTTGATGAACCAACAAAAGGAGTGGACGTTGGCGCACGAAAGGATATCTTTGAGTTGATTGCAGAGCTTGCTGCGAGAGGAAAAGCAGTGATTTATGCCTCTTGTGAACTAGCAGATATGATTGGCATGACGGATCGGACGTATGTTCTTTACGATGGGAACATTGTTAAAGAATTAACGACCGCACAAACAAATGAAGAGGAACTGCTCTACCTCTCTACTGGAGGCATGTAAGATGGCTACACCTGAAGTGAAACAACCTTCATCTTTTGATTTTTTTCGATTCTTATATAAATATGGAACCCTTATCCTCATTGTTCTTTTACTTATTGGCTTCTCAGTCGCAAACCCTGCTTTTCTTCAAGCTAGCAATATTGTGACAATCTTGCGCTCGATTTCCATTGTGACAATTATTGCGATTGGGATTACCATCTCTCTTTCTGTTGGGGGCTTTGATTTATCCGTTGGTTCGGTCGCGTCTCTATCCAATGCCGTTGTCATCTCGATGTTTGTCTGGTACTCCCAGACACCATTGATTGCGATTGGAGCAGCGATTGCCGCCGCCCTTATTGTTGGCGCTTTTAACGCCTTTATGATCGTTAAAATCCGTATTCCTGATTTACTCCTTACATTAGCCGTTATGTTTATTATTCAAGGGGTCGCCTTGACCTATACAAGGGGCGCCACAATCTCGGAAAATATGATTATGCCAGATGGCAGTTATGCCGAGGGAACGATGAGTCCGATTTTCGCCAAGCTTGGTCAGGTTCCTTACATTATTATCATCATGCTCGTCTGTGTTGTCGCTGTTCATGTGTTTCTAACGTACACGAAACACGGGCGCAGTCTTTATATTATCGGTGGGAACGAAGAGGCTGCTCGATTGTCTGGTATTGCTGTAAACAAGTATAAAGTAATTGCTTACTTACTCTCCGCTTTCTTTGCCGCATTAGGTGGGATTATTCTTGCTTCACGTGTGATGACAGCGGAGATTAACGCAGGAGGTCCATACTTAATGGACGCTGTTGCTGCTGCATTTATCGGCTTTGCCGTTTTTGGAGCGGGGAAACCAAATGCGATTGGAACGTTTGTTGGCGCTATATTAATTGGGATCCTCGCAAACGGTCTAGTCATGATGAGTGTTCCTTATTATGCAATGGATATTGTGAAAGGAACAGTGCTCGCTCTCGCATTAGCGATTACGTACTATAAATACAAATAACTGGAGGAGATCACATGACAACCTTTACTGAAACGTATTTTACGATGACGGAAACGGATGCCATTACGTATGCAAAATCAACTCTATCATTCTTTGCGGATGATGCCGAGCTGTCTTGTAACGAAATTGGCGATGGCAATTTAAACTACGTTTTCCGATTAGTTGATAAGGGCAGTGGTCAATCACTTATTATTAAACAAGCTGGACCTGTTGCACGGATCTCCGACGAATTTAAAGTGTCACCCGATCGTAATCGAATCGAACACGACATTTTAAAAATACAGGGGGCGCTTGTCCCGGACTATGTTCCTAAAGTGTATCACTATGATCCAATCATGAATTGCACAGTGATGGAGGATTTGTCTGAGTACACGATTTTGCGGAAAGCCTTTTTGTCTCATCAAACATTCCCTCATCTAGCAGACCACCTTTCTACCTTTTTAGTGAATACATTGCTTTCAACATCGGATCTTGTTCTTGGCCATAAGGAGAAAAAAGAACAAGTAAAAGCGTTCATTAATCCAGAGCTCTGCGAAATAACGGAAGATCTTGTTTATACAGAACCTTTTTACAACTGTGCTCGAAATGATGTTTTTGAGGGTACTTTACCGTTTGTACAAAAAGAGATTTGGGGAGATGGATCGTTGGCGCTCGAGACAGCGAAGTTAAAGTTTCAATTTTTAACAAAAGCGCAATCGTTGCTTCATGGTGATTTCCACACAGGCTCGATCTTCGTTACGAAAGACCGAACAAAAGTAATAGATCCAGAATTTGCTTTTTATGGACCGGCTGGTTATGACATCGGCAATATTATCGCCAACCTCTTATTTGCTTATGTGAATGGAGATCAAACAATTGAAGACCCGCCAGCCCGTGAACAATTTACAACATATATTCTGACCACAATTAGAGACATCATTGAATTGTTTAAAGAGAAATTTATTGAAGCTTTCTATGATCAAGTGACTGAACATGTTGCACAATACCCTGGCTTCTTAGAGTATTATCTTGCAGAGTTAATTGCGGACACGGCCGCGGTGGCAGGGCTGGAATTATCTCGGCGTGTCATTGGCTTGGCGCCTGTGGCTGATTTAACTGAAATCGCTGATCCAACGAAGAGAGCTACTGCTGAAATCACGTGCTTAAGAGCAGCGAAAGTCTTTATAGTAAACCGTAATGACTTCTTTCACGGAGATGATTTTACTCGTGTTATTCGCGAGAATACGTGCAGGGAGGCAGTGCAATGAATCAAATTGTTGATGTGATTCAATCGGTTAAACTTAGTGAGGATGGCGCGAGTTTAATAATCTTGGATCAAACGTTACTTCCAGGTAAAAAAGGATATGAACAACTAGAAACACCAATTGAGGTTTTTGAGGCGATTGTTCAGTTGAAAGTGAGAGGAGCACCAGCAATCGGCATTGCCGCGGCTTATGGGCTTTATCTTGGTGTGAAAAAAAGCGATGCTGTAAATAAAGATCAACTGCGGTCCTCGTTTTTAGAGGTTAAAGCGTTGTTGGCCTCCTCCCGTCCTACTGCTGTCAATTTATTTTGGGCATTAGATCGAATGGAAGATCGATTGAAGAAAGAAGAGACACGGGGTTCGTCGATGACAGATATCGTTTACGCGCTAAAAGAAGAAGCGGAATCGATACGGCTTGAGGACGAACAAATTTGTGAAGCGATTGGCGAGCACGCACTAACCTTACTAAAGCCAGGAAGTGGCATTTTAACCCATTGTAATGCGGGCACAATTGCCACAGCCAAATACGGAACTGCCCTTGCTCCGATTTATCTTGGCCAGCAAAAAGGCTATCAATTTAAAGTGTATGCGGATGAAACAAGGCCCTTATTACAAGGAGCACGTTTAACTGCGTGGGAGCTCTCTGAAGCCAATATTGATGTGACGTTAATCTGTGATAATATGGCTTCTCTTGTTATGGGTGAAGGCAAAGTCCAAGCCGTCCTTGTGGGTTGTGACCGTGTTGCAGCGAACGGTGATACAGCGAATAAAATTGGCACATCAGGTGTAGCGATTTTAGCAAAGCATTATGGCATTCCGTTTTATGTTTGTGCCCCAACGTCGACGATTGACTTTAACAGTAAGCACGGCCGCGATATTGAGATT
The DNA here is from genome assembly GCF_002019705.1 of Shouchella patagoniensis. Lineage (GTDB taxonomy): Bacteria > Bacillota > Bacilli > Bacillales > Bacillaceae_D > Shouchella > Shouchella patagoniensis. The sequence goes on from NZ_KV917377.1 coordinate 4,162,185, forward strand.
GAGGAACGCGCAGCGGAGGAAATCACAACAAAATGGTATACAGAACCGATGGCCCCTGAAGGCGTAAAAACGTATAACCCTGCCTTTGATGTCACGGATCACTCGCTCATCACTGCGATCGTGACAGAGGAAGGCATCTTTAAACCAACTGAATTAGATCGATTAGACAAAACACGAAGAGGGTAAGCTGGCCACTTCTTTGAAAGGGTAGCTGTCCTCTCTTTTCAGTCTAATCCGATTGTCGATGTTGTCGATAACTTTAAAACATTTTTCAATTGAAAGATGTTTTTCCTCTTTTCTATACCGCAAATAGATGTCATTATTAGCTTGCGATTTTTTGAAAATAACGCTGGATTTTTGCTAGTTTCTTTGCTTGTTTTCCCTTTCGGCTCTCCATATAACCAAATTCAAAAAACGTTACTTTTTTCATGCCTACAAACTGGAATACTGCTTTCTTCATTAATGCTTTATGAGCGTTGTTTAGCAAAAATAAGGGGTAGTGTGTTGGTCCTTTCATCGTTGATATACATACTACCGACTTGCCTTGTAACAACCCTTCCGTTTGAAACCCTTTTTTATCTTTATAGGCAAAATTCGCAGCAAAGACTCGATCAACGTATCCCATAAGTATTGCTGGGGGACGTCCCCACCAAATCGGGTATACAAAAACAAGTTTGTCTGCCCAAGTGATTTGGTCTCGGTAGATTTCAAGTTCGGGGTCACGATACATGTCCCGTCTTCGTTTGTCCTTGTTAAACAAAAGCACGGGGTTAAAGTTTTCTTCGTAAAGATCGAGTACTTGTATGTTTTTAATGTTGGAGTTTTCCTTGCTGCCTTTAAGTACGCTTTGCAAGAAAGCATCCGTTAAGCTAGTGTGATTTGGATGAATGTAAAGAATAAGTAGATTCATAAGCCACCTCATTTACTTATCAATTGATAACAATATAGCAAGAGATGCATTTAGTTGTCAATTGATAATTGTTTAATGATAACTTTTTTGTTATCTTTTCTATTAAGAGGTGAAAAAGATGAACAAAGAAACGCTTTTTAAAAAGTGGGTGGCCTTTACAGCGTCCGTTCATCAGGTGACACATGAACTAAGGCAACATGCCAAATCGGACTCCATTACATCTGTTCAATACCATATTCTTGAATATCTAATGGTGAGCCAGCCTGTAACACCTAGTGAGATTAGCGATTGCCAACATATACCGATGCCAAACACGAGCCGGGAATTAAAAAAGTTAACCGAGAAAAACCTAATTGAACGCGTTAACGATCCAGAAGACCGTCGAAAACAATACATTCGCCTTTCAAAAGAAGGAGAATCAATGATGAATAAAACGTTTGCCACAATTGAGTCTCGTTTTGAAAAGCGACTGCAACACGCATCAAAAGAAGAAATAGAGGAAATAGAACAAGCTTTGGAGCTGTTGCAAAAGAAGCTGTTTTACTAACAGAAAGAAAAGGTGAGGGGCGCTGTCCGATTTGGCAGGGACGCCCTTTTCGTGATTCCATGTTAAACTAGGAACCTATTTAGAGGGAGCGATGCTATGGAAAGAATAAAGGATTGGCCCTTAAGCAAAAAACGTACAACGATTCGAACCCGCGTACTAATTGTTTTTTCCATTCTTGTGTGTGCCCTTATCTCATTATTCACACTTGTTCATGCTTACTTTGAAAGCGTTAACTTAGACGAAGAATACAGACAGTTATCGAGGCAGACGGCAAATGCTCTTTCCTTTATGCCAGCTTTGGCTGGTGCTCTTCATGATGAAGATATAAGCGAAGTACAAGGCATTATTGACCGCATCCGTTTACAGGCGAATAACCCGCTTGTCTTTGTGATGGACAAGGAAGGAAAAGACGTGTTGTCCGGAATTATGGAAGAGAATCAGGAAACCTTGCAGCCTACGCTTGTGTTTGGCTCCTATGTAACCGAACGAACGGAATTACGTGGGGAAGAAGTGATTCAAACGACAGCACCGATTTATGATCAAGTCGACGAGGCAGAACAGTTAATCGGCGCTGTAAGTGTAAACTATTCGATGGATACAATTCGAGAAGAGTTGGTTGGGCGACTATGGCGTAATGCGAGTGCAGGGCTTGCTGGTCTAGGGTTGAGTTTGCTTTGTGCGTGGTTGATTTCATCAAGTGTGCAACGGGATACATTTGGGCATGAACCCGCTTTAGTGGCAGCGTTATATAAAGAACGGGAAACGTTGCTTAAAGCGGTGAATGAAGGCATTTGCGCAGTGAACAAACAAGGAGGCATTACGTTGCTGAACCCTGCTGCTGAAGCAATTTTGCCAAAGAAACAAGCGAGCGAAACCGTGCTGAAGGTGCTTGGCTTGGATCAAGCGCTTCTAAAAGGCGAGTCGTTCTATGATGAGATGCGATCGATTGAGGGGAAAACGTTGATGGTGAATTGCCGCCCTATCTATAAAAATGGGGAACGGACTGGAGCGATTAGCAGTTTTAGGGACTTTACAGAAATGAAACAAGTGAAAGAAACGATGGCACAGCTACAAGTACAATCTGATGGACTTCGTGCTCAAACGCATGAGTTTCGAAATAAACTGTATGTGCTTATGGGGTTGTTACAGCTTGGAAAGCAAGAGGAGGCACTAGACTTTATCGTCAAAGAAACAAATGTTCAGCGCTCCCAGACGACGCCTCTTTTTCAAAAAGTAACAGATATCGGCGTCCAAGCACTTTTACTCGCAAAAATGGCGAAAGCATCTGAAAAACATGTCCACTTGTCGATCGAGGATTCAAGTGAATTACAGCCAATTAAACGGGTTCCGATGTCTGATTTGTCGGTCATAATTGGCAATGTTTTAGACAACGCAATTGAAGCAGTTGCATACACAAAGAAAAAAGAAGTGCGCTTTTTCGCGAGTGATGCAGGAGACGAGTGGGTGATTGATGTGTATGACAGTGGTGAGGGGTTTAGTCACGAAGGAAGACATTTATTTGAAGAAGGTGTCTCTACGAAAGGAGAGGGCCGTGGATTTGGTCTCTCAAACGTGAGCGAAACGCTATTGAAGTGGGACGGGCTGATGGAAATCGCTTCTTTGCCGGAAAAAGGAGGGACGGTTGTATCCATTTATATACCGAAAGAAAGAAGGGGCTGAAAGGATGAATGTGTTGATTGCGGAAGACGATTACAGGGTGGCGATGATTCATTCAGAATACATAAATTCGAGTGACGGCTGTCGTCAGGTTGGGCATGTGTTAAACGGACAGGACTTATTCAAACGACTTGAAGAAAACCCAACCGCGGATCTTCTGCTTCTCGATTTATACTTTCCTGATATCGAGAGGCAGGAACTTTTGCAGAAGGTGCGGACAAACTATCCTACTTTAGACATCATCATTGTGTCTGCGTCTGATGATATCGAAATCCTCCAGCAAGCGAAACGATTTGGTGTGTTTGCCTTTTTACAGAAACCGGTAGACGCATCATTGTTTAAACAAACGCTTGAAGATTACGCAAACGAACAAACCTTTTTCAAGCGGTCAAACGCAACCTTTTCAAAAGAAGATGCAGAACGGGTCCTTGGCGGAAAGCCTAAAACAACTTCACGATCACCGTCGGCAACGATTCTGCCTACGGGAATTGATGCGATTACACTTGAGCGGGTGTATAAGGCGCTTAAACAAGCACAAGAGGGCTTAACGATTGAAGGCACGTGTGAGGAGATTGGCATTTCAAGGACAACCGCAAGGCGTTATCTTGAGCATCTTGTACGAGAAGCAGACATTTATACTCAATTAAGCTACGGTGAAATTGGCAGACCTGAACGTCGCTATCGATTGAAATAAAGGAAGAGGCCGATTTGGGTTTCTTTTTTTTGTGTGGCCATAAAGGCTAAAAAGCATGAAAGGGTTAAAAAGAATATTAGAGATGTTTTATTGTTTCGACAATACTAGGCGTGCTATAGTGCTTGAAACAAGTTTATGAAAGCGTTTGCTTTAATTGGAGGGTGTTTACGAATGAAAAAAAGCATGTTCATTCTTAGCTTGGCGTTTCTTGCTGGATGTAGTGCCAGCGTACAATCAACCGCTTCTTTTCCCGATCGGACAATAGAGATTATCGCCCCAGCTACTCCAGGTGGAGGGTGGGATATGACTGCTCGATCGATTCAGCGTGCCCTCGTCGAAGACGGGAAACTGGATGAAAACGTAACCGTTTTAAACAAGCCTGGCGGTGGCGGAGAAGTAGGTTGGCAATACTTGAACCAGCAAAATAGCCATTTTGCTGCTGTAAATTCAAGTTTGCTTTTAACAAGCAACTTGCTTGGGCAAAGTGATTTATCGTATGAAGACTTCACCCCGCTTGCCATGCTCTCAACCGAGTGGCTCGCTGTCGCTTCCGGCGCAGATTCCCCATTTGAAGATGGTAAAGAAGTGATGATGCAACTTAAGGAAGATCCTAAATCGTTAACGATTGGCGTGAGCCCTTCCCTCGGTTCTGGTAATCACCTCGCTTTTGTGCAAGCAGCGGTTGCGTACGGTGTTGATCCGACAGAACTGCAATTTCTTGTCTATAGTAGCGGCGGGGACATTATGAATGCGCTCCTAGGCGGTCATATTGATATAGCTACAAATTCAGTGTCTGGTTTTGCTGAGCAATACGAAATCGGAGAAGTTACGATTTTGGCGATTACTTCGGAAGAACGGCTCGAGGCGTTTCCTGAAGTGCCTACTTGGACTGAGCTTGGTGCAGAAATGGTTTTTCCTCATTGGCGCGGCATTATGGGACCAGAGGGGATGACCCAAGAAGAGATTGACGTGTGGAACGAGTGGCTGTCTTCGATGGTGGAAACAGACGAATGGAACACGATTTTGAAAAATAATGATTTGGATGCTTTTTATATGGACAGTAGCGAAACAACTGCATTTATGGAAGAACAAGCTACGTTTTTTGAAGAGATTATTGTTGATTCAGGCCTTGCGCCTTAATGGAGGAGATGGAAGTATGCATGCCGTTCGGTTATCAATGCCGTTGTTTTTTATTGTGCTAAGCGTCGCATATGGCATTCTCATTTTACAGCTGCCACAAGCCACGCTTGGTGATGCAATGGCACCACTTTATTTTCCAGCTGCCATTTGTGTCGGGTTGTTGCTGTTTTCGATTATTGATTTGGTTCAAGTAATGAAGAAAAAGGAAAAAGCAGCGCCTGAAGATTTACTGTTGCTCGTTCGTAGATCGACCCTTACGACCATTGGTGTCATCGTGGTTCTGTGCATCATTTATACGCTATTGTTTGAATACGCCGGGTTTTTGTTATCTACAGTTACGTTTTTAGCCGCATTGCTTTTTTACTTAAATGGCAAAACAAAATGGCGAGTAAATATTCTTGTAACAGGCATCGTTTCTTTAAGCACCTGGTATATCTTTAGCCAATTGCTTGAAATTAGTTTGCCGGCGTTTGGAGGGTAAAAAAATGGAGTGGTCCATTGTGATAGACGGGTTTTTTACCGCACTTGAACCAATGAATGTGGTGTGGTTAATTTTTGGTGCCTTGCTTGGTACGATTGTTGGGATTTTACCTGGACTTGGTCCCGCAACTGGAGTAGCGGTTTTAATTCCGCTTACGTTTGGCATGAATCCCGTTAGTGCACTAATCCTTATGTCAGCGATCTATTATGGAGCTCTTTTTGGTGGGTCAAGAAGTTCAATCTTAATTAACACGCCAGGAGATGGCTCGTCGATTGCAGCCACATTTGATGGCTATCCGATGACGTTAAAAGGGCAAGCCGGACAAGCGATGTCAATCGCAGCGATGGCATCTTTATTTGGGGGAATCATGGCGATCTTTGGGTTTATCTTTCTTGCCATTCCTCTTGCACAATTTGCGTTGAATTTTGGACCGGCCGAGTATTTCATGCTTTTCTTATTTACGTTATCGGCAGTGGTGGCCCTCTCAACAGGGAAAATGATTAAAGGATTTGTTGCGATGTTTGTTGGGCTTGCGATCAGCACAGTAGGTATCGACTTGCAATCTGGTGTGCATCGCTTCACATTTGGTGTGCCTCATTTTACAGATGGTATTAATTTTATCGTGATCATTATTGGGATTTATGCATTAGGAGAAGTCTTATACAATATGTTTCCGAAGAAAACCGATCAGCAGCCAAAAAACCAAACGATCGGCAGTAAATGGTTTACGAAAGAACAATGGAAACGGTCGCTTGGTCCTATTTTCCGCAGCGGTCCACTTGGCTTCTTCCTTGGTGTATTGCCTGGTTCTGGAGGGACGATCTCGTCCTTACTTGCGTACAGCACAGAAAAACAATTATCTAAGCGAAAAGACGAGTTCGGCAAAGGTGCAGTCGAAGGCCTCGTTGCCCCGGAATCTGCCAATAGTTCAGCGGCAGTCGGTTCACTAATTCCGATGCTGACGATGGGCATCCCAGGTTCTGGAACAACTGCGGTTATGCTCGGGGCTCTAGTTATGATTGGTATCACGCCAGGACCGCTTTTGTTTGAAAACAGTCCAGATCTTGTCTGGACACTAATTAATAGTATGTTTATCGGAAACTTGATTCTCGTTATCATCAACATTTTAATGGTTGGCCTCTTAATTAAAGTATTGCGCACGCCTGCTAATGTTCTCTATCCAATCGTGCTTGTGCTATCTTTTATTGGCGCTTATACGCTTGGCTATAGCACAATTGATTTTTATTTGCTTATTGCAGCGGGGTTGCTAGGCTTGCTCATGCGGGTGCTAGACTATCCAGTCGCACCGTTAATTTTGGCGTTAATTATCGGCGGTGAAATGGAACAAAACATACGGCGGGCATCAATTATTTACGAAAGCCCGCAAGCGATTTTCTTTGCATCGCCAATTGCGACGACATTGTTTGGTTTAACACTACTCTCTCTTTGTTATCCATTGTTTGTAAAACTGTTCAAACGAAAAACAAGGAAAGGAACAGGCGCATCGATGTGAACGATACAGGGAAACAAAAAGCGCTGCTCTGCAGCGTTTTTTGTTTAGTGAGAGAAAAAAGGCTTGAGTAATAACTGGAGAAATGAGTTGCCAGCAAAAATACAGCTTCTTTGGAGAATAATACGCTTATCGATACGTAAACATTAGAGTCATTTTATTGTAAAGTACATGCGACTATTGACAGAATGTATGAAGAATCATACGATATTGTTAACTTAATTTATATTTAGGTTGACAATAGAGGTCAATAGTAGCCGCATGTAATGAATGAAAGCAATCGTTATAGCGTTTAGAACGGATCTAATGATAGATTTATTTTTTATAATTATATGAAGAGTATTGGAAGGTGCGTACAACGCATAGAGTTGCAGATAGAACAACGTTCAAAAAGTGGTCCGCTGCTATATTGACACACATATCAATCAATGGGGGTAGGGAATGAACCAGTGGATGGAACTAGCATACCGAGTATTAGATGGAGAAGAGGTAACCAACCAAGAGGCTTTGTCGATTTTAAAGTGTCCAGATGATGATGTTTTATTACTTATGCATGCAACTTTTCAAATTAGAAAGTTTTATTACGGAAAAAAAGTAAAACTTAATATGATTATGAATGCAAAATCTGGTTTGTGCCCAGAGAATTGCGGCTATTGTTCTCAATCAGCCATTTCAAAAGCAGCGATTGACTCCTACAGATTTGTTACTAAGGATACGATTCTTGCAGGAGCAAAGCGAGCGCATGAATTAAATATAGGAACTTACTGTATTGTTGCTAGTGGAAGAGGTCCATCCAACAGAGAAGTGGATCAAGTCGTTGACGCAGTAACAGAGATTAAGCACAGATATGGATTAAAAATATGTGCATGTCTTGGACTTTTAAAGCCCGGGCAAGCAGAACGGCTAAAAGAAGCCGGGGTAAATCGTTATAATCATAATATTAATACTTCAAAAAATAACCATCCAAACATAACGACTTCACATACATACGCTGATCGAGTTAATACGGTGGAAGTTGCGAAAAAAACCGGAATGTCTCCATGTTCAGGTGTTATTGTAGGGATGAAAGAAACCATGCAAGATGTGGTTGATATGGCAAACAGTTTAAGGATACTTGATGCAGATTCAATACCAGTAAATTTTTTACATGCTATTGATGGCACACCATTAGAAAACGTAAAAGAATTAAATCCGCTTTACTGCTTAAAAATCCTAGCTTTATTTCGTTTCATCAATCCAACAAAAGAAATCCGAATTTCAGGTGGACGCGAGGTGAATCTTCGTTCATTACAGCCACTCGGCTTATATGCTGCTAATTCAATCTTTGTCGGGGACTATTTAACAACGTCAGGTCAAAAAGAAACAGAGGATCACAAAATGTTGCTTGACTTAGGGTTTGAAGTTGAGTCGGTGGAAGAAATGAAGGCTAGTTTGGTCCATGATGAAAACAAGTTGAAGTATAACTCATGACACTTAAACTGTACACGTCCGTTTTCATCCACGGTGTTTTTAAGAAATCTTATTTTTTTATGATAAATTGTGCTTTGTTACTTACTATATAGGAGAAATATCCAGTAGGGGACAAGGGGAGGACGATCCGGTATACACCGGATCGTGCCTCTTTTATATGAACCTTTTTTGTAAGGCACGATACTATGGGAGCTCCTAGTGGGCTTTTTTTCGATAAACTAGTCCAAGAATCATCGCTGGTACGGTACAAACAATCATTCCGAGAAAAGCATACGCTGGTTTGATATCAAACAGAAAGCCACCATATAACGTAAAAATCGCCGTGCTCCAACTTAGGGCGACCGCAGAATAGAGCCCTTGTACTTTTGGAATCTCGTTTTGCGGGATGTTTTGAATTAAGTATTTCATAAAAGCATAATGAGCCATCGCAAATGAAAAGGCGTGCAACGTTTGGGCAATGGAAAACATAATTATATTTGGAAAGGCAAAAACGAGTAGCCAGCGAATCGTTGCGCCAAGTCCTGCCAGTGCGAGTAAAGAACCGATTGAGAAGCGTCGAAAGGTTCGATCTGCTAAGGTAAAAAAAACAATTTCCGCAAGTACGGCAATATTTAAGATGACGCCAATCACATAATAGGGTGTTTCAATCGTTTTGAGATAAAGGTATCCATAATTGTAATAAGATGCGTGTCCTGCTTGGAGCAAAATAACAATGAGTAAAACGAGCCAAAAATGTTTTCGCTGAAACAATTTCGATAAACCAACCGCTTTTGTTTGTTGCACCTGTGGTTTTGCCGATAAAATAGCCGGTGCAGGTCTGAAGCCTAAGTAGACGAGGACGGCTACGCCGAGTATGAGCGCCAGTAATATGATGTGATCACCAAAGAGCGCAATGAAAACGGATAAAACGACTCCGGCAAAGACAAATCCAATGGAGCCCCATTGACGGCTCTTTCCGTAATGCAGTAATTGTTTATGTTGGACGAGCATACCTGCAGCACTTTCTAAAATAGGCATTAAGGCTGGATAAAGCAAGTGAAAGAAAATCGTGACGATCAGCAAGCTTGTAAAAGATTGAGAGGGGATATAGAGAAGCAGGGCAATGAATGTCCCGATACTCGCTCCATTTATTAGCATTTTGCTGCTAACCTTGCCTGATAAATAAGGGAAGGCGAATAAAGTAGAAAGTCCTCTTGCAACTAAACCTAGGCTCATAATGAGACTTGCTTCTGTTACCGTAAGCCCCTTTGCATAAACCATCCATCCTGTCCAATAAGGCAGAAAGATTCCCCACGTTAAAAAGAAGCTAAAATAGCGAGTACTCATCCAGCGATGTGTGTTCATTGTGTTTCCTCCAATTGTGTCCTCTGTTCGTATGATTCGCATGATATCATGGAAAGAATAAGGATACTATGAGATATCGCATATATTGAGGTGAAAGATGTACGCTTATACAGGTGAGAAGAAGCAGTTCTATATGAATATGCATTCGATTGCTCATCCATTTTCGTTTCCTGTGGAAACGTTTATGGAAGTGTTCGAATATCAACGCAATGAATGGATCATTAATGAAGGAAAGAAACCAAGTCACCTTTTTTATGTGGTGGAAGGTAAGGCAAAAATCTATACAACACATCAAAATGGCAAGGTATCTTTAATCAATTTTATTAAGCCAAAAGATTTCATTGGGGAAATGGAACTCATTGATGAAGGTTATTATTCTAAAGGCATTCAAGCTGCAACCAAGATCGTTTGTTTTGCGATCCCCTTTCAGCAATGTCGCACACAATTATTAGGGGATGCTCTATTTCTCCGTGAATTAACAAAATTTCTAAGTGTAAAAGCAACGTTTATGGCTAAAAAATATGCGCAAAGTCTCGCTTTTCCACTTGAAAACCGACTTGCCTATTTTATCTTGGAACTTTCTGATGAAGGAATCTATCAGGAAAAGCATGTAACAGTGTGTGATTATTTAGGCGTATCATACCGCCACCTTCTTCATGTTCTTAATCAATTTTGTCAAAAGGGTTATTTGAAAAAGAAGGGTCGAGATTATGTGGTGAGCGACAAGCAGTCTCTCGAACAACTTGCTATGGTATTAATAAATAAATAAATAAATAGGCGCAGATGCCCCCATTCTTACGTACAAATGGGAAGAGGCATCTGTGTAAATCATTCAGAATCGCAAGTGATATTTAAAATGTCTTGCAATAGTGCTACAATATAAAAAGGAATAAATCCACAATGGTGTGGCATGCTATGTGTTCACATTGTTTGCGAATATTAACATATAAGGACGGATAAGGATGACTGACAAACAAAGTACAACAGACGTTTTATTAATCGGTGCTGGAGTCATGAGTTCGACTTTAGGTGTACTTCTGAAAGAATTAGCACCAGATTGGAAGATCCAAGTATTCGAAAAGCTTGCAAATGCAGGGGAAGAAAGCTCGAATGAATGGAACAATGCGGGTACAGGACATGCGGCACTGTGTGAGCTTAATTACACGAATGTAAAGCCGGATGGAACGGTCGACATTAGCAAAGCGATTAAGATTAATGAACAGTTTCAAACATCGATGCAATTCTGGTCTTACCTTGTTACCCGTAACTTAATTCAACAACCGCAGGAATTTATTAGAGCATTGCCGCATATGAGCGTTGTCCAAGGCGAAAGTAATGTAGAATTTTTGAAAAAACGTTTTAAAGCGCTTTCTTCTAATCCGCTATTTAAAGGGATGGAATTTGCAGACGACCCAGAAAAATTAATGGAATGGATTCCACTTATGATGAAAGACCGCTCATCAGACGAACCGATAGCGGCAACAAAAATAGACACAGGAACAGATGTAAATTTTGGTGCACTAACACATAAAATGTTTGACCATTTAGAAGAAGAAAACGTCGAGATTCATTACAACCATAGTGTAACCGATATTACACGCGGAAGCAACGGACGTTGGGACGTCAAAATACGTAATCTTGAAAGCGGTACAATTGAAACGCATACTGCAAAATTTGTCTTTATTGGTGGTGGCGGAGGTAGTCTGCATTTATTACAGAAATCTGGGATTCCTGAAAGCAAACATATTGGTGGTTTCCCGGTAAGTGGAATCTTTATGACATGTAATAACCCAGCGATTGTGGAGCAACATCATGCGAAAGTTTACGGAAAAGCAAAAGTGGGCGCCCCACCGATGTCTGTGCCCCATTTAGATACAAGATTCATCGATAATGAAAAGAAATTGCTGTTTGGACCGTTTGCTGGCTTTTCACCAAAATTTTTAAAGTACGGTTCTGTACTTGATTTATTTACATCTGTGAAAGCCAATAACCTCTTTACGATGCTCGCTGCCGGAGCAAAAAATATGGGGTTAACGAAATACTTAATTCAACAAGTACTGTTATCAAAAGAACAACGGATGAACGAGTTACGCGAGTTTATCCCAAACGCTAAAAGCGAAGATTGGGACTTAGTTGTCGCTGGTCAGCGTGTTCAAGTCATTCGTGATACAGAAGCAGGTGGAAAAGGAACACTTCAATTTGGCACAGAAGTGATTAGTGCAAGAGACGGCTCCCTTGCCGCACTGCTTGGGGCTTCCCCAGGGGCTTCAACGGCTGTCCATGTCATGCTTGAAGTACTAGAAAGATGTTTTCCAAAACAGATGCCAGAGTGGGAAGCAAAAATCAAGGAAATGGTGCCTTCTTTTAGAATGTCACTAGCAGAGAAGCCGTTGCTTCTAAATGAGGTTCATGCATCAACAGCGAAAGCGTTGGAATTACATGTAGATGATAACCAGACAAAAGTGAAAACGGAATCGGATTTTTTAAAGCAAGCGTAAGAAGTTGAAAATAGAAGTGTTAAAGGAAGGCTGCTCTTAGCATGTTAAGAGCAGTCTTTTTTTGTAGCTAAAAAAACGCAAGGCATTGGGTTGGTTTAGGGTGAACTTGAAGGGTCAAAGCAAAGAACAAAATAAGAAGTAAGCATTTATAATTAACCATCACGCAACCATATAGTTGACAAGCAACTATATGGTTGCGTATACTCAATAGATGACTTGGGATAGAGATGCACTATTTAAAGCACTTAGCGACTCGACACGAAGGCTAATTATAGACGAACTTTCCGAACGTAACGAGCAAACGTTGTTTGAACTTACGGTACGTCTTATTACGAATCACGACCTCTCCATTTCGCGACAGGCGATTGCTAAACATCTTTCTGTATTGGAAGATGCAGGGCTCGTGCAATCAAAACGAAAAGGTAAATATCGAGTACTTCTATTTAACAACGAACCACTAAAAAATTTGTTAGAAGGTTGGGTAGAATAAATAACCTAATAATGGATTGCATTCAGTTTAGGGCAGAGCCCCATAGATTCACCGATAAAAGGAGATAAAAGATAATGAAAATTATTGTTACTAGTATTTTCGTAGAAGATCAAGAAAAGGCGCTAGCATTTTATACAGAAACATTAGGGTTTATAAAAAAACATGACGTCCCGACAGGGGAATTTAGATGGATTGCGCTTGTTTCTCCCGAGGATCAAAAAGGTACTGAGCTACTGCTTGAACCGAATAATCATCCAGCCGCAAAAGAGTATCAACAGAAGTTATTTGCTGAAGGCGTACCAGTCACAATGTTTGGGATTGCGGATATTCACGCAGAGTACAAGCGTTTAATGGAAAGAGGCGTGACGTTTACGATGGAACCAACAAAAATGGGTGATCAAACAATAGCTGTTTTTGATGATACTTGTGGCAATTTCATTCAGATGATTCAGGAGTAGGTAAACAAAGCAATGCTTACAAACAGGGCTTTAAACATTCTAACCATAGCTCTACTCATTCAGGGCGAGTTGAATAAATGAGCGACAAACAAAAGCGTCCCGGCGAATCTGGGACGCTTTTGTTGTGCCAGAAATAAACGCCAGTTGTAGGTAGAAACAGTTCCTATTACACAATATTAGGGAATTTCAAAGGAAGTGTCTCTTATTCCTACAAACATCTGTTATGATACGTATACAGCTATTATGAAATGGAGCTATTTGATCATTTTAGAGCATATGTATACAACTATAGGTTTCAAGGAATAGTCGATTTTCTGCTAAGAAACTGTACATAATAAAGGACCTTTGGTTTTCGTTACGTTTATTAAGAGAGGACAGATTCATATGTATGTAGGAGCTGTCATTTTTGCCTTAATAGGCATGGTTGCCGCTGTTGTTCACATATTCACTAATTTTTTTCGTAGTCAGAACGACATGGCTTGGTTTTTATACAGCCTATCTCAAATATTGATGTGGGTTTCACTCTTTTTCTTATTAAGTAAAGCTGGTTCGTTAAGAAGAGAAGGTTAATCAAGCATCTGCTTGTTTTGAAAAATGGTGATCATACCTTGCTTTATATTCGGAAAATCTGAAAACGGGTTACTTGGAATTGGGGCATATCCAAGTGAGGAAGCAGTTGACCCAGATTTAATTAATGCTGGGAAAGAAACAGTGACTGCTAAAGAAGGTGCTTCCTACTTCGACAGTGCTGAATCGTTTGCGATGATTCGTGGTGGTCATATTGATCTGGCTATCCTTGGTGGAATGGAAGTATCAGAATCAGGCGATCTTGCTAGCTGGATGATTCTAGGAAAATGGTAAAAGGAATGGGTGGTGCAATGGACTTGGTCCAAGGGGCAAAGAAGATTGTCGTCATTATGGACCATACAAACAAGTACGGTGAGTCAAAAGTGAAGCGCAGTTGTACACTACCTTTAACCGGAAAGGCGGTCGTTCATCGGTTAATTACGGATTTAGCTGTCTTTGCATTTAACAATGGGGAAATGACGCTACTAGAGCTTCAAGAAGGTGTGGCACTTGCAGAAGTAAAAGAAAAGACAGAGGCGTGTTTTACAGTAAGCGCTACGTTTGAATGTAATACTTGATGAGGTCTATAAAAAAGAGTGCTACACACTGTGGCACTCTTTTTCTAACCGGAGTATCATGGTTCAATCGTTTTCTGAAAATCCAACTCGATCTTTGTCTGCTTTATATGAAATAAAATATTTAGTTCCAACTTCAATAAGGTTAAATACATTTTTATCGACTGCTAGTATGTATGTTTCTTCACCTTGATTTTTTGCTTTCATGTAATATTGACCATCTTTCTCTAAACGCTCAGTCACATCTACGATTGCGGCTCCACTCCTATCATAATGACAAGCAACTAGCATGAGTATAGATGAAGATAATACTAAGGGTTTAAATACATCCGATTTCTCCCCCGCCAATTCTAAAGACTACGATCAACTAGTATCAACGAGGTTTTCCTTAATTAAGGATAGCCTTATTGTTGTGTCGTTCACCTAAATGATTGAATGTATAAATCATTCAACGGGTAGGTAATTAAATTATCTTAGTGAATATTTTCAATATCAATAAAAACATTCTCTTATTCAACAAAAATTTATTGAAAAGCAATAAATTTGATGTTAAATTTAAAAGGATAATAAATAAGTGAGGTGCTTTTTATGAAACGAGGATCAACATGGTTTTTAAGAATGGCGGTTTTTCTTATTGGGACGCCAGTTCTTATCTTGGCTTTATTTGGCTTGTATTGGTTAGCAAATAATCCAGTAAGTCCTGATTACGACCAGCTCTTATATCCCATTTTAGTAGGTATGTATGTAACAGTGATACCGTTTATCGTTGCATTGTATCAGGCTTTTAAACTCTTAACGTATATTGATAAGAACCAATCTTTCTCAGAATTGACGGTTAAATCCCTTAAGAACATCAAATTCTGTGGCCTGATTATCAGTGGATTGTATGTTGGAATGATGCCATTTGTTTATCTCGTAGCAGAACTAGATGATGCCCCAGGACTAATTGTAGTTGGTATGGTTCTTGCCTTTGCTTCAATCGTGATTGCAGTTTTTGCAGCTGTTCTTCAAAGGCTTTTACAAGAAGCGATTGATATCAAATCGGAAAATGACTTAGTAGTCTGAGGTGAAACAATGGCAATTAGAATAAATATTGATGTGGTGATGGCTAAAAGGAAAATGAGCGTAACAGAGCTCTCTGAAAGGGTGGGAATAACAATGGCTAACCTATCTATATTAAAAAATGGAAAGGCAAAAGCGATTCGTTTTTCAACTTTAGAAGCCATTTGTAAGGCATTAGAGTGTCAACCTGGAGACATTTTAGAATACAAAAGTGAAGAAGATGTTTAAAGACTTGGAAGATCACCCATGATGCAATTTTTAAAGAGTGCTATAGTGAAAAGCACTCTTATAAAGCTTTCTTTTTATCAGTCGGAACAAAGAAACCTATCAGCCCTAATCCTGCAAACAATACAAAACTAAATGGATATGTGGTCAGCTCGATCGTTTTTCCCGCAAAGAAAGAGCCTACTGATTGGCCAATTCCTAGAGCTAGGAAAGACAAGCTAACGCCTAAGGCTGGTAAGGTGTTAAAAATCCTTGTACCCCAAACAATAAATAATCCAGTAAGGAAGATATACGTACTTCCAAATAACGCTGCGGAAATATAGACAGTCAAATGAGATGATACTGTTAAAATGGATAGGACCATTAAAAACAGAAGCAGTCGATAAGACCATGTTAATCCGATTTTCTGAATAAAGCCTCCTGCTACTCCACCTAACACACCCGCTATTCCCATAATAATCCAAAATACAACACTTTCAGTTGTAGTCATCGTATAGACTGTCGTTAGATAACTCCTTGAAAAAGTCCAGTAAATGGAAGAACTCATGCCAATTATAAATGAAGCGATAAGTAAGAACTTTGCTTTTGTTATAATGGATAGCCAATGAAGCTTTTGATCTAAAACGTGTTTTTGTTTATTGGAAGATGGAATGGAATAATAATTCCAAATCAATACAATCACCGCTATAATGGCAAAGAAAAGATAGGATAGTCTCCAATGTTCTGTAAAGAGTAATACAACGGGTCCCGTTAAAATGATCCCAAAACTTGTTCCACTATTTATCCATGTATTTCCTTGATCAACGTCTTTTTTTGTTAACGTATGTTTTGCTATTTGTAACGATGATCGCTGGATTAACCGCCGTTGTTGGGATGATAGGCATCGCTACTGCACAATCATTTTCCCACTTAGTCGTTAGCATCTTTATCGCAGGTGTTGGTAGCGGGCGACCTAACCTCTTAATTAAGAATGAGGAAAGAAGCAAAGCGATTGAATAAGAGACAAAAGCGGTAGAACCTACAAAAACTCAAACGAGCAAGGGCATAGGTAACGGCAATCATCGCCAGACCTGGTAATACGATTTTCCACATGTCAAATTCACCTCGTATATAAACTGTTTTCAATTAATTGATAGATATAACGATCAATCTATTTTGTGGAAAAAGGAGCATAAACTCCTTACGAAGAAAATAATTCTTTGACGGAATACGTTAACTCTTCGGCTATTGTCTCTACGTGAAACACTTCAGCCAACGCGGTAGCTCCTTCAAATAAAAGAACTAATCGAATCGCTTCTTTTTCATCCAACCCTTTCTCCTGAAAGAATGTTAATAAGCGATTTTTATGTTGTTGGGCGAAATCAACAATTTCACTATTATACGATTGATTTACAGAATATTCTTCCCTAGCTTTTAAAAACATGCAGCCACTTGAATTATAGGAGCGTATCCAGTTCATGTGAGATTCTGCTAACGCTAATGCAGAAGATTTCTTATCGCCTATCGAACGATCTAATGAATGGAGATACCTTTCTTCTCTTCTTCTTAATACTTCTAAAATAAGCGCTTCTTTTGAAGCAAAATGATTGTAAAGTGTCATCAGAGCAACACCCGATTCATTAATAATCTGCTTCAGGCCGATCGTATGAAACCCATGTTTATCAAATAATCGCTCTGATTGCTCAAGTAGTTGCTCACGTTTTTTACTCATAAATAAACACATCCTTTAGATATAACGATCACTCTAAAATGATAATATAGTATCAATCGATAATCAACTCTTTAAACGGTTAGCTGTTAGTTCCTAGTTTCCAGCTACCTTGGGGGAACCGAAGATTCAATTTCAAATCGCCACCTTCATTATGAGAAAACGCAATGAAGAAAGTTAGCATCTTAAAAAGGAATGTCTGTGAGTTTGTCGAATGTTAGCTTAAGCACAGTAAGGGAGTTGATGCCTGTATGAACAGAATGAACTTCATTACTTCGGGTAGATATGGTGATTCGATTATTAGTATGACTGGGAAGAGGCATAGGGCTCAAGTTTGGCAGAAGGAGCGTGGTTGGAGTTAAGTAACTTAGCAAATACATATAAATTACCCTATTATGCAGTTGTCTTTGTTTCAGAGCGAACGAAAGGTGACAAGGGGTATGGGGTAATGGCAAAAAAATGGTCGAATTAGCGAGTAGACAAGAAGGATATTTAGGTATTGAGAATGCAAGAGATTCAGATTTGGGCATTACCGTTTCTTACTGGAAAACCCTCGACGATATTACTGCTTGGAAAACAAATGTAGCTCACCAAATCGCTCAAGAACGTGGAAAAAAAGAATGGTATAGTCGTTTCGCAGTACGTGTATGTAAAGTAGAGCGTGATTATCTATTTGAAATGTAAGATAAGGAGACAACATAAAGAGTTTCATCATTATAATGAACGAATTTATTTATTGTCAGTAAATATGGATGAAAGGACGTATGGACATGAGTGAGGAACAAATTATGAATCCAATTTTAAATCAAATTGGTACGATATTTATTCCTGTAAGCAACATCGAAGAAGCTCGTAATTGGTATTGTGACCTACTAGGTCTCCCGTCAGATGGTGAAATCTTACATGGGCATTTGTATATCTTACCTATGAATGGAACGGGAATTGTATTAGACAGTAAAATTTATTCAGAGAACACTATTTTTAAGGTTCCACTTTTTCATTTGAACACAAACAATATAGAACAAGCATTTGAGTATATGAAAAGTAAGAATGTTGAGTTAACGACAGATATTCAGCATAACCATTGGTTTAATTTTAAAGACCTTGATGGAAATCATTTAATGATGTGTAAATGTTAACGTTGTTGAAGTAGGAGGTCTTACTTCTAAAGAAAGTGTAAGCTTCTTGTATAGCCAGGTTATAATCCTTATCGTTACTCAAAAGGGATATTCAATCGTTGTTCTATTCTTTTTCGTCATTGAAAAGGGGGGAGTTAAATCATATGGTTTATGAAATGGAACGCTTTTCTAATGCATTAAAGTCCGTTGCCAGAAATCAAGATATTAAAAAGTATATTCAGCAATCAGAGGTACTTTTTCCTCTATTTATGGCGGGTGTAAAACGATTTGTTGCGGGAGAAACTCGGCAAGAAGGTTTAGAACGAGCAAAGAAATATATTCAAAATGGACATCGGGTTTCGCTTGAATTTATAGGTGAGAACACAACATCTAGGATGGGGAGTATCGATGCGAAAAATGAATTTTTAGCATTAATAGATGACCTATCACAACAATTAATAAAAGCGACGGTTTCCTTTGACCTTTCCCATATTGGGATGATGGTATCAGATAAACTTGCTCTAACTCATTTAAAAGAGTTAGCTACTGCTGCATATCCTACTGATATTCAGCTGATGATTAGCATGGAGGAGTCAGAAAAAACAGACCGAATCCTATCTATTTATAAAGAGGTTTCAGCGGAATTTGAAAATTTGGGAATTACATTACAAGTCCATTTAAAACGATCTGCTGATGATTTAAACCAACTCCTACAAACACAAGGACGAATTAGGCTAGTGAAGGGTGCTTATCAAGAGCCAGAAGGTACATATATTCCAAGATCTAATGAATTAAACGAACGTTATATTGATTTTGCAAAAAAGTGTATTTCTAATAACCACTTATTATCTATCGCTAGTCATGACCAGAGTTTACTAAATGAATTAGAGTCAACTGGTATACTATCCCATTCATTAGTTGAAGTAGAAATGTTAGATGGTGTAGGTAGCAATGATCTTCAAAAACTAATTGCTAAACAGGTAAATACAAAAGTGTATATTACGTATGGTACGGAGTGGTATCTGTATTTAGCTCACCGAATTGCTGAGTATCCTCCAAATATCTATACATTTGTTTCTGATATTGTTGAGGAAAGTTTCGTGAATTCGACTAATAAGTGAAAGTAAGGTTCTTTTGACCACTTGAAAATTGAACATTTATTCCATTTTGATAATAAGCAGGCGGAAAATCATCTTCTTCTCTGTAGGTATATTCTCCATATACTTTTTCAAAATCATCTATGGAGTCTCCGATCTTAGCAGTTTTTTACTGCAACCACCTAGTAACAAAAGCTTTGCAAATACAATTAGATACAAATCATTCTTCATTGAGAGCCCTCACTATCTGGGGAATTATGGGCGTATCCCATTTTAATGGTACCATGATTCTCTCTTTAGAAGGAAGTTACTAGGCAGATAAAAAAAGAACAAGAAGGTAGCATGATAGACATCCTTCTTGGTTGATTCATGCCTCTTTGTCTTCTTCTATTTCTTCTAACTACTTTTAAGGAAGGTGGATTAAAGCGAAGAGTAAAAATAGGCATCTATTTTTATCTGGCCTTTTTGTGAATAAAAGGGAAATGAACATATATGTAGAATTTCTTTGATAAAATGGGTGTTTTTATTTTTATAATGGGTAAACCAAGGAGATTTTTGGATGGGGATTTATATAAATAGAAACAAGGAGCTAAAATGGATGAATAGCGATTTTGGTAAATACGATGTACCACGTACGCTGCAAAAATTAATTGATTTAGAATCGGTTCTTGGTGACTCTGAATCGTTTTACCATGGGTTTTCTTTTTATCTTTCCTTTGATGCATTGCAGATATTTTAATACACCAAGTGATGTAATTGTATTTGGTCATATAGGTATAGACGGAATTCATTATGGGTTCCTGACAGATTATAGTTCTGTTACGGACCTTGAGGAAGCGCCTATCGTTTGCGTTTCTCCAATGGATTTTGATTGTCCAACCCGCATCGTCGCAAGAAATCTACGTGAATTAATTTAAATGACAGTGAACTATTTTATAATCAGTTTGTGAGTGAAACGAGTTATTTAGAAGCCAAAGATCGATGGGAGAAAGAGGCGGCTAACTCCCCATACCAATTATCTGAAAAGGAAAAATTGGTTCAGGAGAGAGGCAAAAGTTTTTTAATAGAAAATCTTCAAATAGCTATTATTGACCATCCTTATCGTTACCTTCTAGAAATAAATTTGGAGCGAAAAAGAATGGTGAGCATCGAAACACAGGATGGACTGGGTATTACGACTCCACTTCTTCAACATGAAAAGCACATTTCATTCCCAGTACACAAAGACACAGACCCTGATATGAAGTTGTTGCAAGACTACCTTGATTCTGCACCAGTTGCCTCGCGACTTGCGCTGTTTAGGGACATTCAACTTAATTTTGTGTTGGAAAACTGCAAAGAACTGTACAAAATAGTAATTGATGCAATGAGTAAAATGGACCTTATGGATGAAGCGAACCGGTTATCTGTACACAATTAAACATAAAAGAGAAAGATAATTATTTCTCTTTACTTGTCGTTATTTATTTTTGAAAAAACAATCTGATTCCAAATGCTAATAAGACGGTACCCATAATGCCTGAATTTCTTTAAAACATCTTTTTATCCTAGTACTATGGCAGCTGAATTATCACCAGAGCGCATCATTTTCTTGAAAATGCTTAAAAACGGTGATAGACAACCGATAAATATAGTACGAAAGAAACGGGTAAAAATTCGTCTGTAAATGGGGCGACTTAGGAGGAACCAGATGTTTATTAAAGAGAAATTTACTAGTTGGGGGCTTTATCTTATTCCAATCGCCTTGCTTTTCGTGTTGCCGCCTGTTGCTATGTTCGTGCTACCGGAAGAGCATGAAGGCTTTATTGAAGCGAAAGAATCAGGCAATGTGCTAATCATTGCAAATGAAGAGGTTGTTGTTACCGATCATGTATATGATGAAGTGAATGAAGGGGAATATATCCAAATAAAAGGGAATAAGATGGAGATGTTTGATGTTAAAGGTAAATTAACTAGTGAACGTTAAGATGATTCATTAAGGCATGGGGACCAGTTCATTTTTCAAGCAATAACACGTTAAGAAGATCGTTTCGTTTATATTGAATGATAAAAAAGACCAATCTTAGAGATTGGTCTTTTTTTTTAGTGTAACAAAAATCTAAAAAATGACTAAACTATTAGGACTTCATTTCATTAAAAGGGCAACCTCGGGAGCGCCTAGATTTTTAAAATACATAAGATAATCTATTCGACAGGAGCGGTTTTTATGAAAAGTGGTGATAACTACTATATTTGTAGTTCGTCCAGTAATATTATCAATTTTCAAAGAACCTCAACAAACGGCGGCAATTTCTGTTGTTCATTCATCGCAAAAGGGACTGGACTGACTGGACCAACTGGAACGACCGGGGTAACTGGTGTAACAGGGTCAACGGGAGCGACAGGAGTAACTGGGGTAACTGGAGCAAGAGGAGCAACCGGAGAAACGGGAGCCACGGGATTAACAGGAGTAACCGGAGTAACAGGAGCAACCGGAGCAACCGGAGCCACGGGAGTAACCGGAGCCACGGGAGCGACCGGAGCAACTGGTGTAACTGGAGCCACCGGAATAACAGGCCCGCTTATTTCATCATTTGGGTTTTCGGCACTAAAAACAGCTGCAACTATAAGTGCTGCTGGTCAGTTGACTGGATGGACGACACCAAGTCCTTTTTATACAGGAACCGGATTTGACGCAACAGGTGGGAACTACACGGTTCCAGTAAGTGGTAGGTATTCGATTAAGGCAATCATTAATTATCGAACGTCTGCTGCCTTAACCGCACAAATTGGAGCTGGTGTTAACCCTGCTTTTACTATTCAAAGAATATCATCAACGGCTACGACAATCGCAACAGGGCTTATATCCATTTTAGATGTAAGTATCCTGCTCTTACTGACTTTAAGAGTCATCCTTGGCTCTGGAGAAGTCACTCTTGTAGCTGATGTTGAATTGAATGCTGGTGATGTTTTGGGAGTATTTTATGTATCAAATGGACTGACCATTAATTTAAATATAGGAGCATCCATTCCTGCTGGCACTATATGGTCCGTTCACAGAATAACCTAGAGCAATAAAATCATTGTTTTATATGGTATACGTGGGATTAGATGCTTGAATAAGTCATCTATTTTTACGTATTAGGGATTTTCTTGATGGAGGAGAGGACTCATTGTAGGCGCTATAAAAAAGAGGTTATAAATAATTACACAACAAGATGGAGCTGTTACCTTCAGCTCCATCTTGTTGATAAACAATTACTAAAAAATAGTCGGAACCATCCCACCATCCATACGAATTGGTGATCCTTTGAATGCGGATGCATAAGGACTACATACAAATGTTGCAAGTCTACCGATTTCGCTAGGCTTAATAAATCGTTGAATTTCAGATTGAGGCAGGTTTGCGGCCATGAAGGCTGTTTCTTTTTCGAAAAAAGTCATATTTTTAGTAGGGTAAAGCTCATCGATGATTTGGTGCACCTTCTCAGAGAGTGTAGGTCCCGGCATAATCGTATTCACTGTTACTTCAGTACCTTTTGTTAATTTTGACAAGCTTTTTGACAACGATAGTAGCATCGACTTTGTCATGCCATATTGAGGCATCTGTCCTGAAGGCATGATTGCTTCTTCACTCGCAATAAAAAGAATGCGACCAAATTTATTTTTAAGCATGTTAGACAAGTAAAATTTTGTTAGTGCATTTGCCGCAAGCACATTTGTTTGAAAATAGGTCTCCCATACGTCGTCGTTAATGTCCTCGTATGGCATGATTTCATAGATTCCTATGTTGTTCACTAACAAGTCAATAGCGGGGAACTTTTGAAATAAAGCTTCTCTTTGCTTAGGATCAACAAGATCAGCTGCTGCATTTTGAGGAGAGGTAGCTGGGAAGCTTGCCTTCATTTCCGCAACGGTTTGTTCGACCTGTTCATGATTGCGTCCGTTAATAAGTACATGAACGCCTTCCTTAGCAAGCTCTATAGCAATTGCTTTCCCAATTCCTTTCGTTGAACCTGTAACCAATGCTGTTTTATTTTGTAATCCTATATCCATCCTACATGTCTCCTGTCTATTTACTTACCGCGTCATTTGTTAGTAACTGTGTGCCGGTTCGTCTTTATCATACTGGTTAACAGTTGTTTGGTAACTAGTAGACAGCGCCATTGTTCTTGCTTTACACGCCATTGATGAAATTTTACCTATGGATTGAGTTCATTAATGTTCTCCAAGATGGCTTGTGCGCCAATTCGCAGGCGTATCTCCTTCCCACAGGCGGAACGCGCGATAAAACGAATTCTGATCTTCATATCCGACTAAGAAAGCAATTTCTTTTATATCGAGTGTAGGATCTATTAAATGCTGTCGTGCCTGCTCGTGCCTCGCTTCTGTTAAAAGATGTTTAAAGCTTGATTGTTCTTCAGTGAGCCGGCGCTGTAAGGTGCGTTCGCTCATCCCCAACTCTTTAGCGACCGTCTCAATGTTAGGGCGCCCTGCAGTAAGAGTGCGTTTCATAATCCATTTGACTGTCTCGGTAATTGAGTAACTGCGCTGTTGTTCGTTTAACGAGTGATCTAGAGCAGGAGATAAAATGTCCAGTAATTCTTTGTTATATGAGATAAAAGGGCGGTCCAAATCTTCCCGAGAAAAAATCAATTGATTGGATTTAGTGCCAATTTTTATAGAACAACCGAAATAAGATTCAAGTGTTTTGACATCACCCATCGGCTGTGAGAATTGGACAGACTGCGCCTTCAGTGGCTGGCCAGTGCCCCGGCGTCCAAGCTCCAGTAAAAAGGCCAATGTAATCCCGATTAATATTGGTGGGCAAGATTGCTCGTTCTCTAGCCATTCTAGCTCGAGGCTACAATGCTCTCCTTTTTCCGTCATTCGTAGGTTTTCGGGAGGGCACATTTGTTTGTAACGAGCCATCCGTTGTAGCGCATCACGGTAATCTCTAGCGTGGTAAGTTGCTAGTACCGTCGGCGGGTACTTTGTTGTTTCAAAGCCAGTCGCAAGCTCGATTATTCCTTTAGCCATGTCTCCAATGAGCTCGGAATACGCATGCCAAATCGCAAAGTACTGAGCGGTTGTAACAATCGGTTCTGTTACTATCGTAAGCGACAGGTTTACTCTACGAGCGACATCGTGAGCTGCCACTCCGATTTGGTGTAATCCAAGCCAAAAACCAGGTGGCATTTTAATACGGTCAGATGGTTGAGACTTCATAAGTAGAGCCTCCTTCTTAGAGATTGATTTGTTACCTATTATCGTACTTTGCCCATGTCGACTTGTAACTAGCAAATAGTGACAAGTGGCTTGCTGATTACGCCAAGTTAGTCAGGTGGGTAACTTCAATATGTTCCAAACACGTTTCTGACTACTCGTAAAGAAGCCGCCATTTTTTAAAGGGGGCTTCTTCCGTGTCATTTTTTCTGTCTACTTTATATAGAAAGGTTTGCTAAATAGAGTGGAAAATAAGAAGATGTAAAAAGGTACGAGGAAAATGAATGAGTATGAGTTGGTCAGTGATTATCGTCACAATAAGGTTTTGAGAGAACAATTTAATGAATTGGTGAAGGTGACGTTTGGGATTGATTTTAGCGTATGGTATGAGAAAGGCTATTGGAACGAAACGTATATCCCGTATTCTTTTATTGATAATGGGAAGGTAATTGCGAATGCATCTGTGTATAAGATGTCTGTTGTCATCAACGATCTTTCCTATGATGCGATTCAAATTGGTACAGTGATGACGGATAAATTATATCGCAACAAGGGATTGGCGAAGCGTTTGATGGATCATATTATAGAAGAATACAAAGGTTCCTGCGATTTTATGTACTTGTTTGCGAATGAATCGGTCTTAGATTTTTACCCGAAACTTGGGTTTGTTCGTATTGATGAAAGTGAGTATCGTTTAAACGTAAACAACAGCAATACGCAACGAGAGACAAGCGCGTGTCCACGAAAATTAAGTGTTGAGGACGACCTGGCAATACTTGAGCGCTTCGCAACAAACCGTTTGATCGGTCATACACTGGACGTGAAAAACAACAAAGAGTTATTGATGTTCTATTTCGTTCTTGTTTTTTCAGAAGCGATCTACTATATAGAAGAGCTAGAAACGATCGTTTTAATGGAACAAGATGAAGACATCTTGCACGTTTACGATTTAATTTCACTGAAAGAACAGGAGATGGAATTGATTTTAAGCCATTTCTGTTTAGATTCAACGAAAAGTGTCGTTTTGCATTTTACCCCTGAAAAGCAGATAGTAGGAATGGACGTTCAAGTTGTGCCAGCTGATGACGATGCCTTATTTGTTATAGGGAACGCACCATTTTTAAACAACAGGCATGTGAAATTTCCGCTAACCTCTCATTGCTAAAAAACGTATGAAACGGGGCTATCTCACATAGCCTCGTTTCTTTTTTTAAAAGATTTGTTCAAACCATTATAATTTTCACTATCATCCTTCCATTATAATTTTCACTATCATCCTTTATAATGGATGTCGAAATGATAGCCTCTCAAAAAAAGGGGAAAATACAATGACTTTTCGTTCAAAAGTAGATCGTTCTTTATTACTCGTTAGCTTTTCTACACCTTGGTTAATAATGTTTCCAGCTTTTTTTCTTTTTAGTGAAGCAACATTCATTATGTTGGTTTCTTTTATTCTCGCTGTTTGCTTTATGTGGTGGTATATCCAATCGATTACGTTTGTTTTTGATAAAGAGTATTTACTCATTAAAAGTGGGCCGGTTAAAAAGAAAATTCTGTATCAAAACATAACAAGGGTTACTCCCACAACAGAAAAGTATACTGGATTTCGAATTTCAACGTCTGATAAGGGACTAGAATTAAGTTTGAAATTAGAGGCTGTCAATAGTATGAAGATTTTACCGAGGAATAAACATGCGTTTATTACTGAATTAAGAAAACGATGTCCGCATGCAGTCATTTCGGAGAATCAAGAATTTGAGTGAAAGCCCTTTTTAAAAGTAGAAAGGGTTTTTTATTCTATCTACTTCTTTAAAAAAATAGATCGCTTCCGAGACTGTAAGTAGCGAGGACTGCCAAACCTCATTTTTGCTCGCATGAAGAAAAACAACTCGCTAACGGTCGATTCGCTTGTGTCTATAACTAAAGAGCGTTTAGAGCTTGATTCGAAGGTTGAACAAAGAAGTTTAAATCGACGTCATTTGGGCTACTTAAGTAAGGTAGGTATCAACCAACAAAGTGAGGAGGATATCTATGTTGGATCGCTTAGAGCGAGATCTGTTTCGTCGAGAATTGAAATTCCTGAAAATGTTAAGGAATAAAATCACCGATAAAGAGGTTCGTTTCGTAAAGATGATTGATGATCAGATTAATCATCTTGAATCGATCCTTCATGAAGAAACAGATAATGCAATCAATGATTAGTAGGAAAGGATGGAGTAATGCCCATCCTACATATCCGTTGCGAAGAGGGGGAACTTCCTCACTAGTGATTGATTGGTACTAATCAGATTATAGCTCTGATCTGAACGGGGAACGTATCGTTTATACGTTCCCTTTTTATGATTCGTGCCTGTGTCAGGTCGATTTTGCACATATTCACTAAAGACTTATTTTGTCTCTTTTTCAAACTTCTCTCGTGCTTCCCCAATTAATTTTTCTGCATCTTCCATTCTTTTTACAGCAGTAGATGTTTGCTCGTCGTCTTGATTGATTAGTGCTTCTAAATAAGAGAAGCATGCGGCGTGCAAAGCGTACCTACTTTCTAAAGCAATTGTATAATGATCTGCAAATCGCACGGGTACTTTTTCTTTCATATAGATTTCAAAAGCAATAATATCCGCAAGCTCTTCTGCTTGGAGTGTGTCTAATTCATCTATTGGATGTTGATTTTCTTCATTCTCTAAAGAAGCATAAAAAGATTCATGAAAGCTGTCCATATCATCATTAAATACGATCATCGTATCTACATAGAAATGTTCCTCCTTAGATAACTCTGCTCCTCCAAATGCTTCAAAACTGCAGCCAGATAATAGTGAAAAAAGAATGATAGCCATCGATAATCGCCACTTGATTCTTTTCAACATTCAGCCTCCTTTTGGATTAATGACAAGTATGTATATTCCTAGAAATCGAGCGTTATTCTTTTTTCTGGAAGGAAGGAGAAGGAGGGAAACGTTGACTTGTGGATGGAATGTTTCGACGAATAGATAACAAAATCGGTGGAAGAAATGTTATCTGCTACGTAAAGAAATACTGCAAAATAGAGTGGTCGTTTGGAGAAAACGATTACGACGTAATAGAAGAAGAGGAAGACGGAAATTAAAAAAAGATAAGTAGAAATGAATCTCACGCATAAGCATGCTGAGATGTTTTTGTTGTTTGGGCGAATAAAGGGAGAAAGGACGCCTTTGGAGGGAGTTGCATATACATAAGGCTAGAGAAATGAGTGAGGTGAGAGAATGGGCTGTTCTAAATGCAAGCAAAACACATGTGAATGTAGTCCTAAAGACAATGAAATTCAAATTTTTAACCGCCCAAATGTTGGTATTACGGGTCCAACGGGTCCAACGGGTCCTGCTAGTGGTGGTACGGGAGTTACAGGATCAACAGGAGTAACGGGAGCAACTGGAGCCACGGGAGTCACTGGACCTACCGGAGCAACGGGAGCCACTGGACCTACCGGAGCAACCGGGGTAACGGGAGCGACCGGAGCAACAGGACCAACGGGACCTACAGGGTTAACAGGAGCCACCGGAGCCACCGGAGTAACGGGAGCAACCGGGGTAACGGGAGTCACCGGAGCAACAGGAGTAACGGGAGCCACCGGGGTAACGGGAGCAACGGGAGTCACCGGAGCCACCGGAGCGACCGGAGCGACAGGAGTAACCGGGGTAACGGGAGCCACCGGAGTAACCGGAGCCACCGGAGTAACCGGGGTAACGGGAGTCACCGGAGCAACAGGTGTAACGGGAGCAACCGGGGTAACGGGAGTCACCGGAGCAACAGGTGTAACGGGAGCAACCGGGGTAACGGGAGTCACCGGAGCAACAGGAGTAACGGGAGCCACCGGAGCCACGGGAGCAACAGGAGTCACCGGAGTCACCGGGCCAACAGGATCAACAGGAGTAACGGGACCAACAGGAGCCACAGGAGTAACAGGAGCCACCGGAGCGACCGGAGCAACAGGAGCAACCGGGGTAACGGGAGTCACCGGAGCCACCGGAGCCACCGGAGTAACAGGGGCAACCGGGGTAACCGGAGTAACCGGAGCAACAGGGCCAACCGGAGCAACAGGGCCAACCGGAGCAACAGGGCCAACCGGAGCAACAGGGCCAACCGGAGCGACCGGGGTAACCGGAGTGACAGGAGCAACAGGAGTAACGGGAGCCACCGGAGCCACGGGAGCAACAGGAGTCACCGGAGTCACCGGGCCAACAGGATCAACAGGAGTAACGGGACCAACAGGAGCCACAGGAGTAACAGGAACGACCGGACCTACTGGTCTTACAGGATCAACGGGAGTATCAGGTCCAACGGGGACCACAGGAGCTACCGGAGCAACTGGTATCACAGGAGCAACTGGATTAACGGGAATCACTGGTGCTACAGGAGCAACAGGATCGAGTATCACTGGTCCCACGGGCCCGGCGGGGGCAACTGGTTCAGAGGCTGGATCGGTATTTTTGCAAACGACGACTTTAGGAAGTGTAAATACTCAAATCCCATTTAATGTGGGCGCGGGAAACAACGAGATTTTAGGCGCTTTAGTTTATAATAGTGAAACGCCAGTAGTTGTTGATTTTTTGGCTTGCTACGTTACGCAAACGGGGACAGCTGGACAATTTCAATTGGCGATTGCTGTACCGACGTCAAATATCGCTGCTCAAGTAGTAGCGGTGACAACTAATGTCACAGCGGCATTACCTGGAGGTCTTTTCATATTACCACTAACAGCTCCATATACGATTCTTGGTGATACGCCTTATTATTTAATTATTAAGGATCAAGATAATGGATCTGCATACGGAGGAATAGATGCAGGATATGGAACGGTTGTTGAAGGGCCACCCATTAACTTCAGGCAGCAAAACGTGAATAACCCACTTGCGATCGGTGATGTGCTAAATACGAGTGATGTGAGCTTGTCGCTATCGCCATGGATTGCAGCTCTTACGCAGGAATAGAGGAAGGTTAAACGAGATAAAGCGTCCCTTTAAAGCGAGGCGTGTGTTGACAAGTGAGAGTAGAAGAGCATAAACTAAAAGGACTAAGACGATACTAAAAAAGCCTATGTTGCAGTGGTTGCACCCACTACAACATAGGCGAAAACAGATGAGTCAACTCAAAGGTTGGCGCATGAGTCTGAACATGCAGAACAACAAATACGCCCCTCAACGAGTTGTCAGGCTCGAGGGGCTATTTGTCTTTTTTAAGAAGCAATACCAAAGTAATCATTCCAATGACAAACATGGCTGTGCTTGATGCGACAGTGATTACGAGAGTGATTGCTTCAAATAGTGACAAGGCTTCACCCCCTTTTGCTAGGAGTGTCGCCGCCCTTCGAGTCTTCTGTTTATCCTTCTGTTTATTGTATCACGATTGGTCTGTTTATTCGCGCCATTATAGGTACATTCAAAAAGTGAATAAGATTACCCAACTAAACTATGTTCACAAAGGCCAGTAGGTCTCTGTTGAGTTATGGATTTGGATACGTTTCTTGTAAAAAGGTGACAGACTGCTTAATGAATGCTTTTAATACGTCGATGTCAATGTCAGCCACTTTATTAATGTACACACATGATTTACCGGTTGTATGTTTTCCGAAGTTCGCTAATAAATGCGCTCGCTCCGTATCACCAGTTGCAAAATATAAACTGATTTTCGCTTTGCGAGGCGAGAAGCCGACTAAGGGTGCGTCGCCTTCGTGACCAGAGGAATACGTGTAATGATAGTGACCAAACCCGATGATACTGGGTCCCCACATTTTGGCTTCAAAACCTGTTGTTTCAGTAAAAATGTCTAGTAATGTATATGCATCTTCCCGTTTTTTAGGGTGATCGACACTTTCAATAAACTCAATGACGCTGTTGTCTGTTTCTTTGGTTTTTGGTTTGTACATTGGTATAGACCCATTCCTTCCAAAGGATAATTTTATGCTGGATGATATGTTCTTGATAGACGATTGATAGTCCTTCTATTTTACTTTGGATTTACCTTTCAGGAAAGCGAAGTTGAATGAAACGCACCCTACTACAAAAAGAAGAAGAACTTCGAGATCTTCTTCTTTTTCGAGTTGTTGACTAATCTAAACCTTTAACACGCCACGAAACCCTCTGGCCGCGTAATAAGAGGAGGCCCCATTGTGGTAAATGAACACTTGTCCAAAGCGGTAATCACCAAAAAGAGCGCCACCAAGTTCTCTAATAGTAGAAGGTGTTTGAACCCAACTAGATGTTTTTAGATCAAATGGACCATGTTCTTGCAACGAACGGTATTGAGCTTCCGTTACTAATTCAATGCCCATGTCTGTCGCCATATCAATTGCGTTGTTTTCAGGTTTATGGTTTTTCCTTGATTCCAATCCCTCAAGGTCGTAACAAGTGCTTCTCCGTCCTTTAGGACTTTCTGGTGCACAATCAATAAAGATGTACTCGTTTGTTTCGGTATCAAACCCAACAACGTCGGGTTCGCCGCCCGTTCGTTCCATTTCCTTTAAAGACCATAACTTTTCGGGATTGCTTTCTAATTTTGCTTCAATGGCAGCCCAGTCAAGATCTTCATGTCTGTTCATATGTTTGTCAAACCGTTTTTTTAATACGCCTAGTACTTCTTCACGCTGCTCCAGTAACAATTCTTTCTTATTGCTCATCGGTTAATCTCCCTTACGATTTATTTTGTTAAAAATACGATACTTTGCGGTGGTTGTCTACTGCCTTTTTTCTAAAGTTATAGATTCAGTCTCCAATTTTAGCTATCTCTTGGTACATAGTAACCACTTCTTGGGCTGAACGAACCACTTCTGCTCTCAAATCGGTTGGAGAAATCACTTTTAGTTGATTGCCAAATCCTAAACAAAATTCAAGCGCCTCTTGTTTGTCATTAAACGTTAACTCAATAAAAGTCCACTCTTTTTTAGGGTGGGGTTTAACATGGAGGGCGTGAACAAATTTTGATGTGAATGTGATCCGCTTTAATAGGGCCTTTGTGGTTTCAAGTGTTACAACATACTCTGGCAAACGACTAATAAACGCCGCTTTCGACTTTTCCCAGTGATCGATTAAATGAAAATGAGGAGGTCTTTTAAATTCATCATCTAAAATAGTGGCGGCGGTTATTCGTGATACGCGGTATGTACGAAATTGGTTGTCTCTTTTTGCGATGACATACCATTGGTTTGTTTTAGCGACTAAACCTAAAGGTTCAATTTCTCTTATATCTTCTCGTCCGTCTGCTTTCTTGTAAACGATCTCGAGTTTTCGATTTTCAAAAACTGCTTTTTGGACCACTTCTAAGTACGTTGTCTCTGCTTCCCCCTCTCTCCATGTACCTGTATCAATATAAATGCGTTCCCAAATCGTTTTTGTCTCAACACGATGACTTGTTGGCATAGAAGAAAGTAGCTTTTCTCGAACATCAATCATTCCCTTATTAATCCCTAAATCGTTTAAGAGTTTTTCAGATGGAAACGCTAATAAGGAATGAAGATCGTCAGGTTTTAAGGCCGTTAAATTGGTTTTAAAGTCATCTAAAAGGGACCAGCCTCCATGTTTGCCCCGAACGGAGTAGATCGGTATTCCAGCTACACTTAACGCATCCATATCTCGGAGTATCGTCCGTGGAGAAACATCAAGCTCCTTGGCTAATGCGTCTGTCGTTATTCTACCTCTGTTTTGTAAGAGGGATATAATTGCAATAAATCGTTCTGCACGCATGAAATCACCTCATTTGTTTATCGTAACCAATAGATTATCCTTTTAATATGACAGAGGGTGTCGTATTAAGATTTTATAATGAGTGTACACGAAAAAAGGGGTGTTGACATGAGTGAGAAAAGAAATGTGGTTTTATTTATTGCAACGAGTTTGGATGGGTATATTGCGACAGAAGAAGAACAATTAGATTGGTTGTTTGAAGTTGAGGGAGAAGGAGATAATGGCTTTTCTGCCTTTTACGAAACGATCGATACCGTTTTGATGGGAAGAAAGACGTATGATTGGATAAACAACGCAGACAATATGGATGAATTTCTATATAAGGATAAGAGAAGCGTTGTTTTCACACGATCGACATTGGAAGATAATGACCATACACACTTTATCAATCAGAATATAGAAGGTTTTGTGAAACAAATAAAACAGGAAAAAGGGAAGAAAATCTGGTTAGTCGGTGGCGGTCAACTCGTTTCTACCTTTTTGGAGAACAATTTACTTGATGAGGTCATTGTCACGGTTGCACCAAAAATCATTGGGAAGGGGATTCCACTCTTTCCTGAAGGGACGTATAAACAAAACCTTTCGTTAGAAGGTGTGCAAACGTTTAATCAGTTTGTTGAGTTGCGTTATAAGGTCGATAAGAAATAGGAAAGCTTTATCGTGCTAAGTGGTTAGGTTTGGGGTATTGTAAAAGAAGAAGCAAAAAAAGTAAGGAGGCATACCCTAATGATTACAGCTACAGATAAAGAATACCTCAAACGAGCTGTTGGGCTAGCAAAAAAAGCGTTAGAAGCAGGCGATGAACCCTTTGGTTCTGTGCTCGTTTCAAACGATGGCGACGTCTTATATGAAGATCATAATCATGTATCAAGTGGAGATCAGACCCAGCATCCAGAGTTCGCCATTGCGAGATGGGCAGCGTTGTATTTAAAAAACGAGGAACGCTCCCAGGCGACGGTTTATACGTCTGGAGAGCATTGCCCGATGTGTGCATCGGCACATGCATTCGTAGGGCTTGGACGAATCGTCTATGCCAGTTCGTCTAAGCAGCTTAGGCAATGGAAACAAGAGTGGGGTGTTCAAGCAGGAAACGTAAAAGGATTAGCCATTCAAGACGTCGTACATCAGATTGAAGTAGATGGACCTGACGAAGAACTTTCAGAGCAAGTCCGACTTTTGCATGAACAAAAACATAAGAGTAAATAATGCGTAAAACGAAGCGACATAAAGATGCGCTTCGTTTTTGTTACGTCTTATAGGGTGCTTGAAATGGTTAAGCTTTGTTAGTGTCATTAGACGATTGTCTTTAGTTAGTCTCTACTTAAATTGTTTCGTCTGGGAAACTCTTTTACTATCCCCCAATACCTTTTGGAATGCGAAAAAAGGTTGCTATAGACCCACTCGAAACCCGCTTGCTATAATCAAATCATTCGTTGTCAAGGGGTGTAGCAAGTGGAAGAAAGATATAGTGAACTTAGAGAAGGTGAGCGTGGAGCTGTTGTCAGCTTAGTTTCGTACATCATCCTTGCCATATTAAAATTAACCATTGGTATCTATGCTGGATCAGTCGCTTTGCGCGCTGACGGTTTTAATAATGTTACAGATATTATCGTATCCATTGCTGTTTTAATTGGGTTACGTGTTTCTCAAAAGCCACCAGATAAAAATCATCCCTACGGTCACTGGAAAGCAGAAACAGTGGCCGCTCTTATTGCGTCCTTCATCATTATGGTTGTCGGGATTCAAGTATTAATTGATGCTTTTGGCTCCTTTATCTCTGGGAGTGCCGAAGCGCCAGCCCCAATTGCTGCATGGGTTGGGGGGGTTGGTTTTGTGGTCATGTTCGGTGTTTATCTATACAACCGTCGACTCGCCAAACGAATTAAAAGCCAAGCGATCGATTCTGTCGCAAAAGATAACTTATCGGATGCATTAGTCAGTGCCGGCGCGACGATCGGAATTATCGGCGCACAATTTGGCATGCCTTGGCTTGATCCAATTTTGGCCGTTGTAGTCGGTTTTATTATCTGTCACACAGCCTGGGGGATTTTTAGAAGTTCTTCTTTATCCTTAACAGATGGCATCTCGAAAAAAGAGATTGATCAATTAAAAGAAACGATCTATCAAGTGGAAGAAGTCACCGCTGTCAAAAATGTAAAGGCCAGGTATTATGGCAGTAGTTTAATCGTTGATCTAGTAATTGAATTAAACAAATCTCTCACTCTAGAAGAAGTACACGATATTACCGACTTGGTTGAAGAACGTGTGAAAACGGAGCACCGAGCGATTGACGTTCACGTCCATGCAGAACCTGGTCATTAAGTATGATCGATCATTTGAAAAACCTGACTCTTCATGCCTTTAGGCAGAGTCGGGTTTTGTTGGTTAAAGTAGACTTAGTCTGTGATACAATCATTAAGCTGTATGCGCCAAATCATATGATCATGCCCAGTACCCCAATAGTCTTTCAGCACAAAATGAGGGTCGCTAAATTTCTTAATCCATATGCTTTGCGCGCGATGATAGCCACTATCTAAATAGAATTCGGTGATCCCATTTTTTTGTAACGTAGCATAAACCGCTTGGAGCAATAAATTGCCTACGCCTTTCTTTTGAAAGTTAGGGTGCACAAATACGGTACCTATTTCGATTGGATTCTTGTCAGCATCGGTTGTCCATTTTTTGATGAGATCACTTACTGGGCCATATTCAATAGAGCCTATAATCGTGTCACCATAATAAGCAATCAAAAAATATCTTTTTTCACCATTGCTTGCAAAATCACTTTCTAAATAGGTTCCCTTCGTTTCGATTTCATTCTTCATCTCATTTAATTTGTCGCCTATCCCTTCTTTCGTAAACGTATCCGTGACCACTGTTTTAAAAAATTCGTTTACCTGTACACGGTCCTCTACTACTGGTCTTCGAATCTCTACGTGTAGCATTCAAACCACCTCCAACCATTCCTACATAAGAACGTGCACTTAGACGCTTAGTCTTAGGAAGAACGTATCTTTTTGGCGAACGCTTTCCATTCTGCCTTATCTTGAAACGAAGCAAATTCGTTATAGTTTAGAAGATCGTTCACAGGAACGCTCGGTTCCAGTGCAACAAGATCGTTAATGGTGAGCATGGACCTTTCCATGTTGTTTGATAACCCCCAACATCTCGCAGCTTGCCTATAATATTTTGGTTCAATTTTATTCATTTGTTCGTAGTGTATGGCCCATTCACTCCATTGTTCATGTGTTAAGTCAGTGACATTTTCAATTGGTGGGTATGGGGAGAATGAAAGATATTCTTTTCCTTTTTTGAATCCTATTTTCTCAGCTATTGTATAAGAACCGACATTTGTATCAACACAATGCCAGCCAATTTCCTTCACTCCATTTAACATACTCGAATCGACAGTCGCAGCTAGAGCAATCGAACCTAATCCTCTTCTCCTAAAATCTTTGTGCGTGTGTATGCCTATTTCGATTTGATCCCCAACGATACAATCGACTAGACACCAGCAAACAATTTTATTGCCTTGTCTTATATACGCTCCTAAGCAGTAATCTTTCACTTCGTTCCTGTTTTTGAAAACAAACCATTCTTTTATTTTTTCACTATTTTCATACTGAATGTCATCTAACGTATCGACCTGTACGTATTCCAACGTGTATTGGTTATCCAAAGATGCGACATAGTTCTCAAAGCGAAGTTCCTCAAACTGATAGTATCTCCGCTTATATTTCTTAAGCGCTCGATTACAATGAATGTCATTGATTTTCTCTTCCCAATCGCTCGTATCACATGTAATTGGATCATAGAAGTCTAATAGTTTTTTTACTCCTTCATTAAACTTCTTATTGTTTGAATCACCCGCAACAACATTACATTCGGGTGTCATGATCAACGTTGAAGACGGTTCTTCAACATGATCAACATAAATCTCACCTGGGGTATTTCCTGTAATAACGGCAGCAATCGATAACTCATGATTTGTATGCTTAATCAACTTTGACACTTTACCAAAATCACGTGGGTCTAATTGATGAATCAACTAACCAGCTCCTAATCTATTTTTTTACATCTAATACATTTCGATCTACGCGTACAATAAACCTGCATAGATTGGTCTCTAGAAAAAATTGTGTGAGTGATAAGCAGAACGTTTTTCAGGTAGAGATGACGAGGGGACAGTGGATCATGAGCGAAGGAAAAATGAAAGGAACCAATGGAGAAATAGGGTGGTTGAACGGATGGTGAAAGAACATGTTTATGATTTGTTTCAAAAGGTATAGCTATCATAGTCAATCAGTTAGTGGACAGGAGGTGCAAAATGAGGAAAATCATAACAAATGCAATTATGGCGAGTGTGGTTGTTGCTTTAATAACCGCATTATTCAGTTTTTTGATACGTGGAACGCTTAACTGGATAGATGTATTAAACTCTGTCCTTGGAACATTTATCATTTGGGCAGTGTTGTTCCCTCTAGTTAATAAACATTGGAGAGGTCAAATGGAAGAGTAATGGCGGGGGTGTAACATGTTAAGAATGGGAATGATTTTCTGTATTCCTCTTATGTTTTGGTATGTGATTGAACGGTTTATTTTTTCAATCACAGGCTGGGGGGAACCCGTGTTTTTTTATACTTCGGACTGTTATTCCTTGTCGCTACAGTAATGGCTTTAAAAGACAATCCAACAAGAGAAGTCAAAATACAGTCAGCTGTAGTCCTGCTACTTTTAGTTGTACCGGGGTTATTTCTAGGCATTCGAAATTTACTGAACGGATAAGCTGTTCGCAAAAGCGGATGGTTTTTTCCTCCTAAAGGAGACGGACAGGAAGAACAATAAGGCTTAAACACAAATCCAGCCCTTTTCCTAATTATTAATGAAAAACCCCTTTATTTTTAAAGCAATTAAAGATAGGATTTATTTATACATAGGGAACCGTTTAATGAGATTAGGGGAAAAAGGAGAACGAGATGAACAACATTAAGAATTTAATAGAAATCTTCATTGTCTCTACTCGGTTAGGACTTACTTCTTTTGGTGGACCAGTGGCTCACTTAGGTTATTTCCATGCAGAATATGTTCAAAAGAGAAAGTGGATGAATGAAAGGGGTTATGCGGATTTAGTTGCGTTAAGTCAGTTTTTACCGGGGCCTGCGAGTAGCCAAGTTGGAATTGGGATTGGTGTTATGCGAGGCGGCATTTTAGGAGGGATTGTTTCATTTATTGGGTTTACCATGCCTTCTGTCCTTGCTTTAATTCTGTTTGCGTATGTAGCTCAACAAGTTGGTGTGGCAGATTCCGGTATCATTCAAGGGTTAAAAATCGTTGCTGTTGCGATTGTTGCACATGCGATTCTTGGTATGGCAAAAAACTTGACACCCGATCTTGCAAGAAAAACAATCGCTTTATTTGCATTAGTCGCCACATTGCTTATCCCTCATTTCGCATCACAAATAGGGGTCATACTAGTGGCGGGCGTGCTGGGTTTTATCCTTTTTGGAAATCATAAAGATCATGAAGCCGAACCGATAAAAATGCCTATCTCAAAAAGAGTTGGCACTCTGTTTCTAACGCTTTTTGTTGCTTTATTAATTGGTCTGCCCATTTTAAGTAGTTTCAGTTCATCTACATGGGTTGACATCATTGATCGCTTTTATCGAGCTGGCTCATTTGTGTTTGGTGGTGGCCATGTTGTCCTCCCTTTATTGGAGCGAGAGTTTGTTCCTACTGGTTTGATCAGTGCAGAGTCATTTTTAGCTGGCTACGGCGCGGCTCAAGCGGTACCAGGACCATTATTCACTTTTGCTTCCTATATCGGAGCCGATATCGGCGGTTGGGTTGGCGGTGTCGTTGCGACCATCGCGATTTTCTTACCAGCAATCCTTCTGATCATTGGGGTTTTCCCATTTTGGCATTCCTTACGAAAGAAAAGGAAAATAAATGGTGCGTTTCTAGCCGTAAATGCTGCGGTCGTTGGCCTATTAATCTCCGCATTTTATCAACCGATTTGGACCAGTGCAATCCTTTCTCCATACGATTTTTCTTTAGCAGCAATTTTGTTTTTTATGTTGGTTTATTTAAAACTGCCTCCTTGGAGCATTGTACTCGTTGGTGCGTTAGGGGGAGTATTCATTCACTCGTTATAATGTGGTGAATTCGCTTGATGAAACCTATTTCCAAAAAAATAAAGAGACCAATTCCATCAACTGGGATTGGCTTTTTTCGTTCGCCTGATGGAGAAAATGAAAGCAATAGACGATTGATCCAAAGGAACTGGGCGTAATGAAAAATATAACTGGTTATAAATGCTTGGTAGCTATTAACAATTTGCGAAGTTCCAGATAAAATTTAAGTAGTATAAGTCATTTGACACAGTCATCAGCCAAATAAGAGGAGATGATTTGATGAAAGTAAGACGATACTACCATGATCCGAATCAACTAATGATTGATTTAAGGAAAGAAAAAGGGTTGACCCAACAAGAACTGGCAAACAGATTGAGTGTTAGCCAAACAATGGTTGCGGAAGTTGAAGCGGGCAGGAAACAATTCACCGAAGAAAAGCAAGCATTCACAGCCTTTATCTTAGGCGCCACAGCAAAAGAGTTGTTCCCAGAAAGAATCGATCGCAGAAGAGCACACTTCAAGAAAAAATATCAAAATAATTAGATAAAAAGAATTTGTATGGATGAAGGAGACGAGGATGCCATGAATTTTATGACCATTTACATGATCTATGAAACGTATGAACGCCAAGACCTATTCCCTAGACATACGCTGGCATTATGGAGAGCGCTGTTATTTGTTGCGGCGAATCGAGAAGGGTTGCAGTTTACGCTCGTTAACGTTGATTTAATGAAAGAAGCTGGATTGAAGAAAGATTTGTTTTTTGCTGCGCGAAAGGAACTTGAAGAGAAGGGTTATCTGCTTGTCGAAAGTGTGCGTGGCAGTCGCTATGCCACGTACACACTTTTAGATGGATCATCTAAAAAAGCAACAAAAGCTGTCGGCAAACCCGTCGCTCAACCTGTCGGCAAACCTGTCGGCGAAAAGGGTACGGAAATGCAGGTGAAGGCTGATGTACCAACGGATAAAGTTGTCGACAAACCTGTCTGTGAACCTGTCGATAAACCTGTCGAGCTTTTGTCCTCACACGCGTCGCGTACGCATGCGGGGGAGAAAGGGTTTGATTCTAAGTCTTTAAAAGCTTTTAAAACCAAAGATCAAAACCTTGCTACTACTACTCGCGGCGCGGCGATTCTTGCTCATGCTGAATGTGTGGGCTTTCGGCTCATAAGTGGGAGGATGGTACATGGACTTGAGGAATGGTTAAAGCGAAATTCGTTTCCAGAGAGCTTATTAATGGCGAAACGGGCGCTTGATTTGGCAAGTGATGCGAATGCCTTTAACTGGAATTACGTCCAAACGCTTTTGATCACGTGGGAGAAGAAGCAATTTACAACGGTTGCTCAGACGATTAAAGAACGGGAAGAGTGGTTTAAACAACGTGCGTATCAGGCAAAAAAACAAGCAACTATGCGGAAAGGGGATCAAGATGATGAATCCGGCAAGAGAACATTTTTCGAACAGCATCCATTTGCAGACTTCTGAAGACAATGTGGTCAGTCGGTATACGTGTGAAGGGTGTGAACAAAATGTCACTGTTTACAATGTGGAAGCGTACCAAGGACCAAACAAAGGGACTTTTCGTCCTATTCCCTATGGATGCAAGTGTGAAGACCTAGAACTAGGTCGGCTTGTCTTACGGCGACAGCGAGAGATTCTTGCAAAACAGCGGAAGGAGCTTTTCGACCACCATAGCCTCGTCAACAGCGACTTATTAAAGGCTTCCCTTGATTCGTATGAGCCCACAACAGAACAACAAACGCTCGCACTCCAAATGTGTCGCCATTATGCGTTTACCTTTTCAATGGACAAGCCGCTTAATCTCCTTTTCAAAGGGGGCTGTGGAGTGGGCAAAAGCCATCTCGCTATGGGCATTATGAAAGCGTTATTTCGAAAGCGGTTAAACGGGATTTTTATTACAGTGCCCCAGTTGCTCACGTATTTAAAGCATACGTTTCACGATAAGAAAGTGAGTGAGTACGAATTGATCCAGCGCCTGAAAAATGTGGATTGCCTTGTGCTTGATGATATTGGCGCTGAGTATACCCGTAACGACCGAGAAAATTGGGCTGTCAGCAAAGTGTTTGAATTAATTGATGCCAGACTTGGCAAACCAATGATTTATACAACGAACTTATCAAGCAGGCAATTATACGACCGGCTCGGAAAAAGGAACCATTCCCGTCTTTTGTACAACACAAAACTGATCCGCGTAGACGGAGTCGATTTTCGGGCCAATGATTTTAATAGGAGGAACGCAGATGAAGAAAGTTATGATTGACGCAGGACATGGAGGAAGTGATCCAGGTGCAGTTGGGCACGGGATGCAAGAAAAAAGCTTGGTCCTGATGATCGCGAAAGGGATTGAAGCAGAACTATCAGCATATCAAGTTGAAGTGAAACTAACACGCGCGACGGACCGGATTGTCTCGCTCACGGACCGAGCCCGGCAAGCAAACACGTGGGGAGCGGACTTGTTTGTTTCGATTCACATCAATGCAGGTGGAGGGACAGGCTTTGAGTCTTTTACACATCCAAGCGCTGGTCGAACAACAAAAACGATGCAACAAACCATTCATCAAGCGATCATAAAGCAACTAAACGTGCGAGATCGAGGTCAAAAAACAGCGAATTTCGCCGTTCTAAGAGAAACAGAGATGCCTGCCGTCTTAACCGAAAGTCTGTTTATCGATCATGTGCAAGACGCAAAGCTGTTGAAAAAACGCAGCACGATTGAAGCAAT
This sequence comes from Shouchella patagoniensis, assembly GCF_002019705.1. Taxonomy (GTDB): domain Bacteria; phylum Bacillota; class Bacilli; order Bacillales; family Bacillaceae_D; genus Shouchella; species Shouchella patagoniensis. Next base: position 4,203,547 of record NZ_KV917377.1, read on the forward strand.
TGTGGCTGGTCACCGTGAAGGCATCGTCAACGCTCTCGCACTCTCGAAAAAACATAAGCTATCTGTGCATGATCAACTGTATCGCGTCATTGTCGATAACAAACAAGTAGGTGCCTATACAGAAGCGAAAAACGCTGCCAAACAAGTTGAAGCTCACTTTGGTCGCGCGAAATCGATTCGATTGGAGCGTGTGTAAGATGGGAACTTCAGTTTTAACTGGCTGCGTTAAAAAGATTAATATTATTAACCGTACAGGTAGAGAGCGCTGGCACCAAGAAATCCAAATTCTCGTCTCTGACATCGAAATGAATAACGACAACTTAATTGAAGTTCGCCGCTTCCGCCCGGACGAAATCGTCGAGATCCAGTTGCGCTCTGCCCAGTTATCGCTGTTCGACAAACCAGAAGACGAAGCCTCCACAGAGAATGACGTCGAAGAACTATGCATCGAAAACGGAGGAGACAACCCTAAGATTGAAAAGGAATTTCGTTTCTAACAACGTATCGGTTATAAAGAGCGAATAATGGTTATATTCATTTAATTTTTGATACAAGCAAGAAAGTCAGATGCTACTCTTACTCTATCAACAGGAAAGGAGGAACCCCAATGGCCCGAAAACAACCGTACGCACAACGTCTAAACCTCGCAATGGAGAACGGCTTCACTGACACAGGCAACCCGATCTTTCGCCGTTTCGGTTTCAGTGTCCAAACAGACGCTGACATTGACCAACTGTTCCTAGTTGCCAACGCTATTGCCAGCCTCTGCAGCTTAACGCTAGGCGAAGCAACATTAACAGAAAACAGCTATCTACGCCCAAGTCCAAACAACTAAACGAAAGGAGAGCAACCCAATGAACGAAAAAACACTGGAACTACGCTTCCGCACCGACGAAGGCCAAGTGATCACGATTCGTGTCCCAACACCAAAAGACGATCTCACTCAAGCGGAAATTAGCGACGTGATGGACACGATCTTAGCGAACAACGTCTTCTACGGAAATGCATCAATGATCACAACAAAAGTTGACGCACGTATCGTCACACGCGCAGTTGATACAATCGCCGTCTAACAATCAAAGCGGCTCCACCAACCGGAGCCGCATTTCTTTACTAGAAAGGATGAAAAACAATGACAGACTGGGTCACACTTATTTCCAATGTTGGCTTTCCGATTGCCGTCGCCTCGTACTTACTCGTCCGACTCGAACCGGTTGTAAAAGATTTGCAGCAATCAATCGCCGGACTCACAACCGTGATTAGTAGACAGGAGAAGGATAGCGGAGAGAGGGAATGATGGAAATGCTAGAATCATAGATAAAGGGCGGGTGTCGGGAACAAGCGCGGGGAGGGGGCGCTTGTTTTTTTATGTAAGGAACGGTCCAGTGTTAGTGAGGAATATACGTTACTAGTAAATCGTCTTTATCTTAGTATGTAAAATGGTAAGGTGGGGGTCAGCGGTTCGAATCCGCTTGGAAGCTTCGTAAGTACTGATTTAATAGGGTTTAATTATTCTTCAATTAATTATATTTTCTGATTTATAGTTAACTTCTAACCTTTATTATATGGAATAGTACTCAACAGGTATCTTTAGCATGAGCAATTAAAAACTGTCTTAAATGAAGTTGATGGAATAATGGATTATAAATAGTGAGACAAATATTGTATCTGTAATTTTTCTAATCAAAATAGTGTGGAATTCCCTTATCTTTTCAACACTATGATTAAAAATTGAATGCTAACCATCCACAATAATTAACACAGCTAGGATCAAGCTTCGTATTGTAACCACTAAATAAATATTCAACTAAATTATTACTCGTTTTTAGTATTTTAAAATGTCATTTATATCTAATTATTATTAAGGTTATTATTCAAGGTAATAGTCCATTTAAGTAAGAGTGGCGTTAACTCTTATTCCAGAATGGTACTCTAATCTTATATGGCTATCTAGTTCCTCAACTAAATCGAAAGCCTCATCAAATTGATCTAACGACCATTCATCACGTTTCGATTTTAATTCGCTCTTTAAGTAGCTATTAAAATAAAGACCCAGTAGACCACCGTTGTTATTAGCTTTACTGTAAATCCAAGCATATTCCTTCGGTAAAAGATTTTTATCCTCAATAAGATTTGTTTCATCTAAATTTAACTCAAAGTCAACGACTATTTGAGGAATAACTTCTTCTTTAATCTTTATGTCTAAGTCTTTTTTCGTCCGTCTATAATAAAGATCAGGTCGTGTTAATTTATCGGTATCAGTACTTCTTTTCGACTGTCTTATAAAGTCTTTAGCTTGATCTTCGTCAATATTTAGCATTGCTTTTAATTCTAATTTTTTTCGTTTCTCTTCCCGTATTACCGTTTGTGGAGTAATTATTAGTACTCTACCTTCTGAAATACCAAAAGGAGCTATTCCCATCAAGCCTGTTTTCCCTATACCGGTTGGTAAGTTAACCATTGCATGCTCATTCTCATTGTCATTAAGAAAATGGTTAAATATTGCTTCATAAGCTCTTTCTTGAGGTTCTTTAAGTAAGGCATTACCTTTGATATTTGATGTAGCTTCTAAGAAATAACTCATAATTTGCCTCCTGCATGACGTATTTCCTATATTATCCTTTTATTTTCTTCAAGCGTCCACCAATAATTATGATTATAATCCAATGGATCCCAAGAAAAGTATAAATAGCATAACTTTAGGTCCGTGAAAAAACAGGATACAGCTGTATTGATATGAATTAGCTGCATCCTCTATTATTAAAGCAGTTAAATGCTCCACCAATGAACTTTATTAATGCTTTTATTGGTTATATTCAAATGTTACTTCGATAGACCCTTCCGCTTTTGAAAAAACTTGTTAGTTATAGGTGTCTTGTCGCTTATATTAATATCGACCTCCCATGAATGTTCGATTCCTTCGTTAGTCATTTGAAAAACCAGTATATTGTTATTTTGTGTCTCAGTTAAGAAGTGGTTATAAAGAGAATCTAAAGACCAGTCTTCACTTACATAAGATTTATAACGATCGATGTTTGCAATAGCTATATTGACGGTATCCCCAAATGCCATAGTTTATTTCAAGTATGCTCTCCTCCAGTAATAATATAGTTTAATCCTTGTATAAATTCTTACTAAACATTGCAATAGCCTCTCTGTGAATTGAAGGTAACAAGTGATTATAAGTATCTAATGTTGTAGTGATACTCGTATGTCCTAATCTCTCCGCCACTACTTTTACCGGAATACCTTGCAAAAACATTAAGGTTGCATGCCTATGCCTCAAATCATGAAAGCGAATGGAAGGTACATTAGCATCTTCTTTAAGCTGATACCATTTTCGGTTTAGATTGCGGGGAGTTACATGTGTACCTAAGCTAGTGCAAACAACTAAATCATTATCTTTATATTCTCTTCTAGCTCGTTCTTTCTCATATTCAACTCGTGCTTTACGCTTCTGTAATTTACGAACAGTTACTTCATCTAAATCAATTGTACGATTAAAGCTAGCTTTTGTTTTCCCATCTGAATTCCCATATGGAGTGTGAGTCACAACAGTACGCAATAACTCTTTTTTAAAGTCGACATCCTTCCAGAGAGGATATATTTTAATTTAATTATTAATTATTTTGGATATTCAAGTAATGGATATAGAGTCTTTCTATTTTCGAAATAAAATAAGTAGGATAGGTGGATGGAGAGTGTCGGTCCAGGAAACTCAGATAATTAACTGCCATGTTAAGAGTTATTATATTTTCGAGTTCGGAGTCAAAATGAAAGTTAGGATTTTTTTTTATTAAATCTAATGCTTCATAAAATAATTGGTTTGACTTTAAAAAATCGTTTTTAAATCTCAAAGTAATTCCTAAAGAGATGTATATTTTAATATCGAGAGAGTTAATTTCTCCGTTGAAATCGTTTACTTTTAGTATTGATAAAAATTTTTTCTGCATCGTTAAATCTATTTTCTGTCAAATGAAGCATGCCTTCAAAAATCATTTGTTGTTTTTTTGAATACGTAGAGTCAATAGTAATGAGCGACTTAAACTCATGAAACATTTTCTTGTACTGGATAAAATTATAGCTGTTATAAAGATTATATAGAGAGTCGACGAAAAAGTCGAAATTATCCGGATTTTCCACTTCGAAAAATCTCGTTAAATAGTTCAAACTGACGTTCAGTTTCTTAGCTATATCATATATAACCTTAATAGTAGGGACAGTACTACCGGATTCAATTTTGCTTATTAAGGATTGATCACAAATGCTTTCAGCTAGTTTTTTTTGAGAAATCCCTTTTGATTTTCTTATTTCAGCAATAGCTTTTCCTAAATTATACATTAAATCACTCCTAGATCAATTTTATGAATATATTCATACAGATCTAAGAATATAGAATAATATGTTAAATATATCAAGTAAAAGACTTGTATTCTATATAATATGAATTTACAAAGTATTTTCTTAAATCAGTCTCGTAGGTTATAGTATTTTTAGAGAGAGGGGGTGTACTTAGATGACAAGGTATAAAGAAATTATTGCTAATTCTGATGCTTCTATTTTTCCTTATGAAGATTATATGTTAGAACCGGTAAAGATTGACCGAGGAAAGCTAAAAGAGTTAAGAGATGCTAGCAAAAAGCTATTAGCCATTTTCTCCAAGTATGTAAAGGAAAAAAAAACGTCTCTGATTGAAGGTTCCGGGTTAGAAGCTTTCGAAAAAATTTTACTGTCAGACCAAGAAATAATGGAATTCTTTAGATGGGATGTCATTAAAGACGCAAATGGCAATTGGAAGTTTATTGAATTAAATGGGGGCAGTACAGTTGGCGGTTTGGCGGTTTTTAAATTAAAGGACATCTATGAAGGATTAGATAATTATCAAAATTTAAGTGATCCTAATGCTCTTGTTTGTTGGGGAAAAGCTTTAAAATCACTCATAAAAGGTAAGAATGTTGTATTTGTAGGCGATAAGGATTACCTAGAAGAGAAATATTCTGTATTGAAAGTTTTAACACGGGAATTAAAGAAACATACCACTTTAGTTTCGATAGCATCGCCAGAACAGTTGATGTCTATTAATAATTACGTATATTTAAATGGGGAAAAAGTGGATTTTGTCTACAGACTCTTTACTATCGAAGATGTGAAAAACAACTATTTTTTATATAAGGATCTGTTGAGATCAGTTCTACTTGATAAGGTAATGATGCCAATGGGTTTTTATCAAAGCGATGTATTAGGGAATAAAAATGCTTTTTCTCTCTTATATGAGTTAGCAGAAAAAAATCAGCTGGATCACCATGAAAAAAAAGTGATTTATAAATATGTACCTAGAACAATCAATCTAAAAAATGCTTCTTTAGGCTATCTTATGAATAATAGAGAAAATTTATTAATTAAATCGGCATTGGGGTATGGAGGAACAAACATTTTCTGTGGTTGGAAATATACCGCTTTAGAATGGGGTTCATTAATTAAAGAGTGTAATTCCAGTACACATCAATTTGTTGTACAAGAAAAGATTTTTTTTGATGAGCAAAAAAATGATTACTTTTCTGAACAAAAGATACAAAGCAATCTGATGAACCTGATTTGGGGAGTATACATCGTTAATGGGCGCTATTCCGGTAGCGTAATTCGCGCAAATATTAAAGGAACAGATTTAATTGGTGGTAATAACGGTTCCAAAGTAGGGATCATTAATTAGAAATAGGTGATGTTTTGATATTAATTCTCTGTAGAGAGAAAACATTTGACGTTCTAACCCTAGATAAAGAACTAACATCTACCCTAAATGTAGATGTACTATCCTTAATGCCCAATGAGCTTTCCTTGGAATTTATGGATCAAAAAAAAATTTCTTTGAGACATAGAGGTGATTTGCTTGAACCAGAGTTAATAATCGGTTGGACTTCCTTACATCAAAAAGATAATGGAAACACGCTTTTAAGTATTCTTCGTAAAAATGGATATAAAGTTTTGAATAACGATGAGAATCTAGGCTTAGCTCAAAATAAGATACTAAATTCTTCGATCTTAAGAGCATACGGAATACCAAACATACGGACATTCTTAGTTGGGAACCTTACAGACGCTGTGAGGATTGCCAGTGAGTTATCTTATCCATTGGTATTGAAGCCTTTAATTGGCGCCAAAGGGGAAGGCATAAGAAAAATTAGTTCTAAAGAGCAATTAATAGATGAAACAGAAGTTATTTTCTCAAACAACGAAATGATCTGCATGCAAGAGTGTATTAATAAGCCAGAAAGAGATATAAGGGTAAGAGTTATTGGTTATAAAGCTGAATTTGCATTTTATCGTTTCGTTGGTCCTGATGGTTTTATAACTAATTTATCCAAAGGAAGCCATTGGGAAGAAGCTCATTTAGATGAAACTCTTAGAAGCCTTGCCGAAAAAGCTGCCATTGCATTCAATGCACCAATAGCAGGTGTAGATATAGTTGAAGATATCGACACTGGAGAATTAAAAGTTATTGAGGTTAATGCTACCCCAGCAATAACTTGGCCTTACGAAAAAACGGTTAAAACTTTAGTTAGCTATGTAGAAACCCTATTAAAAGAGGAGAACTGACAATGAGCATTCAAGAAAATTATATCACTGAAATTAAGGACTTAGTAGAAGAAAATAAAAAGATTACACATCCTTTATACCAAAAAATCATGAGTGGAAAAGCTGATAAAGAATTATTAAAGAATTTTGTTCTACACCGCTACCATATTAAAAGTTTCTGGACTAGAAATATATCGGCGATTCATTCTAAGACGCCAGATGTAGAATCTAGAATTGCATTAGCAGAAAATATTTTTGAAGAGGAAACCGGTCAATTAACAAATAGTAAAAGACACTTGGATTTATTTTTTAACTTTGGCGAGCAATTTGGCTTAACGAAAGAAGAATTAGATGGTTTGGAATTGCTCGAAGAAACAAAAGCTGTCATCGAATGGAATAATAAAGTTTGTGGACCAGACCATCACCTAGTTGAAGCGGTTGCTGCCCTTATCATCTACATGGAAGGACAACCTCCCGTTGAATTCAATGGTAAGACTATGAATACTGCAATGAAGGATTTGTACAACGTGAATAAAGATGGTATGGATTATTTTACTATTCACAGCAGTCATGAAAACGATGTTGAAGACGATCATGCAGAGGTTGGTTTTAATCTATTAAAGAAGTATGCAAATACTTCTGAGTTGAGAGAAAAGTCAATTAAAGCACTTAAGAAGTCTATTGAGGTACGAATGAACCATTTTACAGCTATTCTGGAAACAGTTAGGGAATAGATCATATTTTAGAGAACCTTCCTTCGATTATATCGAAGGAAGGCATTAGGAGGAGGGAATAAATTGATATTATTAGATGTTACTTTAAGAGACGGGGGCTATCTAAATCAATTCAACTTTAAATATGACTCTATTCATGAGATTCTCCTGCATTTGGAGAATACAAATGTAGATTACGTAGAGTTGGGCTATTATAAAGGGCCAGCTTCAGGAGGAGAAGGATTAGGCGTAACTGCCAATATCAACTTGGACGTTTTAGAGTATTTTAAGGAACTCTTCCCCAAAATAAAATTTGTCATTATGTTACATCCCAAAAATGTATCCATTGAAGAACTAGAAGTGTTAAGTAATAAACCAATTGATCTAATAAGAGTTTGTATTACCGAAGCTTCATTAGACCAGGGACTAGAGTATGTAAAAAGATTGAAACGGATGAATCACAAGGTTAGCGCAAACTTCACACGCGCCACATGGATAGATCCACATATAATAGCTTCGTATATGAAACAGGCAGAGAATAATGGTGCAGATATTGTTTATTTTGCTGATTCTAATGGAAGCATGTATCCAGATAAAGTTGCAGAATACGTAAAGACTATTCTCCAGTATGTTAATATCCCAGTGGGGTTTCATCCTCATAATAATTTGAATTTAGCTCTTGCCAATTCAATTACTGCTATTCAACACGGAGCTAAATATGTTGATTCTTCCTTAAATGGTCTAGGTAAAGGAGGAGGAAATTTAGAGACGGAAATTTTCATCTCCTATTTGGAAAGAACAAATCAAAATCAAAAGTTTGATTTACTTAAAGCATTTGAAGGTAAAGATTATATAATAAAAGAGTTCTCTTATAGTTCGGACTACCTATTAAATCTATTATTTGGTATAAAAGATTATTCGATGGACTATATGAAGGTAGTTACAAAAGAATGTGAAAGTAATAACTTTTCTGTAAAAGATTATATTTATCATAATAATATCAAAGGTTGTTCTTAATGAGCGAACACAAATACCTAGAGCTTGAAGATCATCTAAGTTTCTTTCAACGTGGCAAGAAATATGGAGATCATTTCCGATATGAAATTAATGGGTTCTTGTCTGATAATTTAGCGAGGATAAACAAAGTACGAAAGACACCAATTTTATACACTGATGCAATGCATTACGTGAAGAAATGTATACCTTTCATTGAAAGAGAAATACCTAATATTGCTGAGGAGATATTAGGGTTAAGCAGAGGTGCGCAAATACCTTATGAGGAAGCAATGCTACTACAGCTAAGAAGAGAACTTATAAGTGATGATATCCTTGACTGTACAGCTTTCTCAAACTTTTTGGAGAATGGAAATAGTTTTTTAGCGGAGAATGTGGATCTACCAGGTAACCTTAGTGATTTAGGGTGTATCGTTAAGACAAAACAAAAAAATGCTCCTGATATATTAATGTATACCCATATCGGCTTATTAGGCTATTTAGGTATGAACTCTTCCGGTTTAGCTATTGGAATAAATATGGTAATGTCAGACGGGTGGGGCCCTGGCGTGCCCCCCTATTTAATTATCAAGGAACTCCTATTAAAGTGTCACAACACAATAGATTGTATTAATAGAATAAAAAGCTTTTCAAGAACCTCATCCAGAAATTTCATGCTGGTTGATAACTTTAATCAATTCTGTGTTGAAATGACTCCTTCTGATTTTGAAATTGTTAATAATTCCATGAATGTGCACACGAATCATTACTTGAATTATAAAATGAAAAAACATGAATCATTAGAAAAAAAAAGCAACTCGGTTAATAGACATAACTTTGTTTTAAGCAAGCTAGAACATGGGGTTACAAAAGACAATATTATAGAAATATTAACGGATCATGAACATGACATTTGTTTGCATTCTAATTCTAATGCGAATAACTCAGAAACCATTGGGTCAGTTATTATGTATCCATCAAGTCAAGAGATGTCGGTAAACTTTGGAAAACCTTGTAAGAAGAATTTTATAACTTTTAAATTATAGGAGGCGCCGCACCATGCTAGCATCAATAAATGGAAAAATCATTGATTATGAAAACGCAAGGATTCATCTTAACTCACTTAGTATGAAATACGGATCCAGTGTTTTTGAAGGCATAAGAGCTTACAAAGATAAAAAAAAGGACGGAGTTAATATTATTCAATTGAATGAGCACATTAGGCGTTTCTTTGAATCGATGAGGTTGGTAAAGTTAGAATGTGACTATAGCAGAGAGCAGGTCAAAGATTTTGTTATAAGCCTAATCAACCAAAATAAAATCAATACAGATATATATATTAGATTAGCTGCTTCAGTTTTTGAAGAGGGTGAGATATACACTAGAGGCAAAGCATCTATTACTGTAACCATAAAACCTAAAAAAGAAGTGCTTCTAAAACCCAAAATAAACGTTATGGTTAGTAGTTGGAGAAGAATTAATGATAACGATATGCCGCCGAGAATAAAGAGTATTTCCAATTATCAAAATAGCAGGTTGGCTATGTTGGAAGCGAGAGATTATGGTTTTGATAACAGCATCATACTTAATGCTAACGGTGGTGTAGCCGAGAGCCCGACTGCTTCATTATTTATGGTTAAAGATGGTGTATTGAATACTCCTAGGATAACAGATGGAATTCTAGAAAGTATTACTAGAACACTTATTATTAATTTAGCAAAAATAAGTGAAATTAAGGTTGTTGAAAGAGAAATAGATCGTACTGAACTTTATTTGGCTGATGAACTTTTTATAGTAGGAACTGGCGCAGAGTTGATATCCATAGGAACTATAGATGGTTACCAATTTGAATCCAACAACAGTTCAATTTATGAAGTATTGAATAACAAACATCGTTCATTGGTCCGTGGACTAGACAATTACAATATATATAGAACTTTTATAAATTCAGTGGAGTGATAAAAATGGCCGATATGATCAAAGAAGTGAGTTATATTAACTATTTTAATGAACACAAAGAAAAGATAAAAGCAGAGATTAATGATTTAGAAAAAGCTTTAAAACAAACTGGATATCATTATAAAAATACAGAATTCCAATTATCACCCAAAATTTCAATTGTAGATCAAGAGTTTCGTAATTATGCTAAAGAAATGTTCGAGGATTTGATTACGATCTTAAATAAACTTAATAGTGCATATTTGAATGACGAAAATATACAATCTTTTTATTCTCTAGATGATTTTAGTCAGTGTATTCTTACAGAAACAGCTCATAAAAAAAATGAAATTTTGGTTTCTCGTTTTGATTGTTTAATCAGTGAAGAAACAGGTGATATTAATGTAATAGAAAACAATACTGATTGTCCGGCAGGTTTAATTTTTACAGGTAGAATAAACAAAATAATAAAGAGTATGAACACATCAAAGAGTTATTTAAGTAATAGAGATATTGTCTTTGAGAATATTGATCGTGATAACTTTTTCTACGAACAATTACTCAGTATATATCAAAAGAAGCGGCCAGGTGATCAGGTGAAACACATTGTTGTCCTCCAGAAAGATGCATCACCAAGTTTAGAGATGTTAACCTTTAAGGAAATGTATTCAGGATTGGACGTAGTTGTAAACATCTGCGATTTAAAAGATTTAGTAGAAAAGGAAGGGTTTCTGTATTATCAAGAGAAGAAAATCGATCTAATCTGGAATAAGATAAATACAGCCAATTTCTTTGAATATTACCAATCAGCTGAAGCGAAGGACAAAGTTATTAGTTTGATAAATACAGAGACGGTTGTAATTAATAATTTTCAATCAAGACTTATATCTGAGAATAAACTGACTTCAGCAGTTTTATCTGATCCGAAATTTCATTACTTGTTTTCTGTAAAGGAGAGGGGGCTCTTACGAAGGCATATTCCTTGGTCTAGAAAACTAGAAGATACTACGACAACACACAGTGGTGAGCAAATTGAATTAATAGATTTTGTTCTGAAATATAAGGACGATCTTGTTTTGAAAGCTCCCTATGACATAAGAGGAGATGGTGTTACAATAGGAACATCAACATCACAAAAAATATGGGATAAATTAGTAAAAAGGAAAATGAACAAAGGTTATACAATACAAAAATATATAGAACCAAAAAAAACATACGTTCCCAATGGGGATTATAGTGCTACTGTTCAGATCCCCTTCAGTTTAGATGCTTTCATTTTAAATTCTATCTTTTGTGGATTCGGTTCGAAGGTTAGTAGTCAGAAAAAAATGAATATCTTTCAGGGGGGCAGTAAACATGTTATTTTAACTGAGAGGTGATGAATATGAAACAAGAAGAATATAACGTATTTTCGGAATATAACAACGAAGGGAACCCTGCAACCGTAATCCCTATAAGGTTGAGTGAGTCTGAGAATTATAACCTGTTAGATATCGCGAAGGAAAATAAGGGGGTATCAGTCTTTGTTACCCTTCATGATCTTATAGTAAAAGATGTATTAATTTATTCTTCTTCAGAAAGAATTAACTTTTGTGGTCATGGAATACTTGCTTTGTATAGGTTTTTAAATAGCAACTGTATAAATTGTGATCATCTAACATTGGGCGATAAGAAGGTATCATTTTCTGTTACTGAAGATAAATATTGGTTTTCTACTGATTCTGCAAATATAAGGAAGGCAGAATTAGATGTAGATTTGGTGGCAGAGGCATTTGGATTACATGCATCCGATTTCGTGGAACCAGAATTCTATGAAGCGAGTATTGGGAGTCCCAAATTGCTTGTGGAACTAGAGGATCTAAACACTATAAAAAAGGTTAACCCTCATTTTGAGCTTATAAAGAGAATATCTCTTGACTATAAGTTTAACGGGTTCTTCCTTTTTACAAGGGATACTATAGATCCTTCATCAGATTTTTTTGCACGTAGCTTCAATCCGTTAAGTGGTATTCAAGAAGATATTGCTACCGGAGTTGCTGCTGGAGCATTGGGACTAGTGTTGAAAAAGCGTTATGGAGATCTCCAAGAGTTCAAAGTAGAGCAGGGGCATTTATTTGATAATAGATGTAAAATTTTTATCAAAGAGGTAAACGGGTCAATATTTGTTGGAGGGCATGTAACTCCGCGATAAATATAAGTACAAAACTAGGGGGAATTTAGTAAAATGGAAAGTTACGTAACAGAGTTGGGGCAACTAACTACAAGTGCAATATCAGATGCGCTAGATGTACTAGGTTACAATGGGGGAATAAAAAATTTTCGTATTTATTCATGCGATAAGAGGATAATTGGTCCGGTTTTTACAGTTGAGTTTGCAGACAGTAGTGAGCCAGCCAAAGCAGCAGATTATATAGAAGAAGTTGATCCAGGAACTGTAGTAATGATCACAAACAATAACAGAGAGGACTGTACAGTCTGGGGGGACCTTCTTTCTTTATATGCTAAGAATAAGGGGATAACTGGGACTATTGTTTACGGTTGTTTTAGAGACATAGAAGAAATTAAAAATATAGATTATCCCATATACTCAACTGGCCTATATATGAAATCAGGTAAGAATCGTGTCAAGTTAAAGTCCATTCAAGAACCTATAGTGATTGAAGGAACAAAAATTAATCCCGACGATTTTGTTGTAGTTGATACATCTGGTCTTTTGCATATACCAAAGGAATTAATTGATAAGGTGATACCTCTTGCGCAAGAAATAGAGGTAGTGGAAAATAGAATTAGAATTGACATTGCTTCGGGTAAAGAGATTAGAGATTCACGTGAAACTCACGATTATAACCAATTTGCTTTAAGAATGTAACATAATGGATACAAACACTTCTAAGGCAAATCTCCAATTAATATTAACGGGAAATACGATTAATTTCATTGGTATTGGTTTTCAAGGCATAGCTATATCGTGGGCTCTATTACAATTAACGGGTAGTCCATTGACAATTGGAATTATGCTGTTTATAAGAGCATTACCTGCAATACTTTTAGTTACATTAGCAGGTTCTTTAGTCGACAAGGTAAATAGAAAATTAATTAGTTTGCTCAGTATATTCGTTCAGGGTGTGACAATGCTTATTTTTGCAATGATGGTCTTGTTCTGGCCTGTTGATTTTAATCTAATGATCCTCTATTTAATATCCTTGTTGACAGCTGTGGCTAATACCTTTTATTATCCAAGCAGCAAATCTTTAATACAAGAATTTACTTCTAAGAAGAATTTACTTAAAGCAAATGCAAAAATTGAAAGCTTGAGTCAAGTCGGGATGATTATTGGGACCGCTATTGGTGGTATAGTAGTTACAATATTCGATCCTAAAGGATATATATTTATTAACGGTGTTATATATCTATTGTCAGCCCTATGTTTCGCTGCTTTGAGATATCAAACCAGAGAAAATAAAAACAAAATTGAAAAGAACCCTAAATTAAAAACAGGTGGAGGATTTAGCTATATTAAGCAGGAACGAGCGTTGTTCGTTTGCGTTTTATTTTTAGCAGTTCCTAGCCTTGTAGTACAAACAAACAATGTACTCATTGGTGCTTTTACTTATATTGAACTTGGTTTAAACGCACGACACTATAGCTATATTAATTTAAGTTATGGAATAGGAGCTTCCTTGGGAGGATTCATTCTCCTAAAACTAAACAAAGATAAGATTCCAGATGTTCGAATTATTTTTATAGGCTTAGTATGCATAGGTCTATTTGAGATTGTTTTTGGTTTCAACAAACAAATACTAATAGCTGTCATTAGTATGTTTATTGTGGGTTTTGCTATATCCTTAAGCAGATCTTTGTTGATGTCATTAGTAATGAAAAAAACTGAATCTAATATTGCTGGAAGAGTACATTCTATAGTTAATCTTTTCAATTCTATAATTATGCTTTTTGCAGGTTTAACATTGGGATTATTAGCAGAATTGACTCAATTCTCCGTGGTGTTCTCTTTAATCGGAATAACTGTAATTCTAATTGCTATTTTGGGGACTCGTTATCTAAAACAATAAATTAAAGGAGAAACCTTTACTTATGATACCAGGAGCAAACAGACACCTCCTTATTTGTAATGGGAAGAAATGTATGCAAAAAGGAGCTGCTGAACTTACTACTGCAATTAGGAAGGAATTAATAAAGGCCAATTTGAATAAAAAAGTATTTACTTCGCGCACATTCTGTAATGGCGAGTGCTCTTCAGGGTGTATTGTTATTAGTTACCCAGATGGTAATTGGTATGGAAATGTCGACGAAGACAACAGCATAGACATCATAAATTCTCTTGTAGATGATAAAATAGATGTTGATACTGATATTCTCTATACTTTTGAGAAAAAACAATTTTTGGAAATGGATTAATGGCAAGAGTAGTCGATTGAACCCGTCTCTGTGAATTGCACCCTATCAAGTAGACAATCAAGCCATTTAACCGTTATGATAAAAGCCTTGTAGGAATCAATCGACGTATTCAGTTCAGAGGATAAATTGTACGAATTGAGTGCATAGCTCTCACATTTGTATATTCTACAAAACTATTCCATCGGTTAGCTGTCGATCAATCGCTTGAACCTAAGTGACATGTATTGAAACCCCCGATCGCTATGTAAGAGGGAGGTTGCTTCTGGATAGGCAGCAGTTCCTTGCTTCAGGGTATCGAAAACAAGTAATTGTTGTTCGAATTCCCCACTACGTAGCTAATAATAGAACTATTATATAATCTCGGATGGCAATTAAATACGCTTTCTGAGAGAATCCATACGTGCGGTACCCATTCTTCATTTGGTCGCTGGAACTTGAAATCGCGATTTAACACATTTTTAGCGACGTGTTGTTACGGGCACTTTGTTATACTTTTTTTGAATAGTTGCTTTTCTAGGAGAAACACTTGGTAAGGTCTCTTTTTTGTTGTATTGTGTACCTTGTAGTTTCCAGTTCACTCTAACCTTTTCAGGCTGCGGTCGTTCCTGAACAGATTCTCTATGAGAATATGAAAACAGCCGTTATAAGCACATCCCTGTGAAGCTTCGTTTCAATCGTTAGTTTGAAACTAGTGTGTTACGCGCCCGGCAGGTTTACGGGAATCGCCTATTCAGCAAACCTAGCATCAAGCGCCACCAAAAAGTGAGCGTCCGAGTGTCAAAGAAGGTCGAAACGATGCGCAACTAGCAGAAGCACGAAAACCACAAACAGATGGGAAACAAGAAAGCCCGTCTTCCACGGTTGCACACCATGACCACATGAAACGTGCTGAACGGACACCTCAACAAATACGTGAAGAAAAGAAAGCAGAAAAGCGAAAGAAGAAAGCGGAAAAACAAACGTCTAAACAAGAGCACAAGGAACAAAAGCAACCAAGAGATGATTTAAGCCCAGTTGCGGTTCAACAAAAAGAAGAACGTCACGTTCCGAGACAAGAAATTACTCAAAGAGAACACGAACGAAGCAACCACAGCCGCGTGATAATCAGGATCAATCGAATCGTACGTCTATCAAACAAGGTGATGTGACGTACTTAGACGATCATCGAGCGTTGCGTTCGGTAGAGAAACCAGAGAGAGACAATCAATTACGTCAAACAAAAGGAGTAAATCCTATAAATCAACGAACGGAACAAAAACCTTCACAAAACGAACCTCAATGGATACAAAACAAAGAGAATCAAGCGGTTCAACCAAATAAAAGGCTCGATGAACGCCATGGTCAACCAAAGACAGAATCTATCAGAACCGCACAGCACAATGAAAAAAGAGAATTAGAAGCGATTGAAAAAGAAGAAGATCGACACACACGTAGAGCAAAGGGAGCGTCTAAATAGACGTTCCTTTTTGTCGTGAAGAGGGAGGATGAGACATGAAAAAGCTAGGTTGTGGATTGTTTTTTGCTGCTGTACCATTTTTATTTGTGGCAATGATCCTCATGGGCATTGTCATGGTAATCACAGGTGAAAGCAACACGACAGGTAGCGACGCCCATTCCGAGATTGAGAGCGACATTGATTCGGAATATACATTTAACGGAGTCAGCCCAGAGATTGAACGGTATCACCCATACTTTGAACGTTATGCAAAAGAAAACGGTATTGAAGACTATATCGAAATTTTAATGGCGATGACGATGCAAGAAAGCGGTGGACGACTTGCCGATGTTATGCAATCATCTGGTGTGACACGTTTCTCTATAAGTGCTTCTGCACGAAAAGAGAGTGTTGCTTAAGTAATCAAGCAATAACAACTAATATATCGAGAGTTGGAATGAAAACCGTCAAGTTGAGTTGAAACAACTCCGTTGAGACTCCTGCATGCATCTTTTGTGAGTAGATAAAAGATGTGTGAAGCCAGGTGAAGTCGGCTGAACAAGCCTAAGTAGGTAAGACACTATATGGTGTAGGATAGGCCGGATGGCTGAAAAGGTAACTATGGTGAGAATGTCCAATAAAGGACTGACGAATTTGCGAATGTACGGGTCTAAAATTGCACTATATCGAAAGATATAGCATACCTAGAGTATGGTGAAATGCCGAAAAGTAAGAGTCACGACGTATGAAATTCGGTGTAGATAACAATGAATCTACAATTTCACAGGCTTATAGCAAACACCTAAGGTTATCATGGATAGCTAGATATATTGGAACGTGGTAAGCAAGGAACTGCTAAACCAAACAGCTACTACTGGGCAGGTGTAAATAAGGCATACGCTGAAATTACTTCATCCTTGTGAAAGTAGGGGCATAGTACCGATGAAACGTCTAATGAACGTGGAGGGATAGCCCCAAGTCTTATTGATCTATCGTTGATTTCAACTAAATTAAGTTCAATGGTCTGGTAGGAATGTGGGCAAGCACCGAGGAGGTGTCCACAGTTGAACGCAACAATGAGATATTGGGAATATTACAACATGCAAGAAACCTTCGATGAGCTATATGAAAAGAGTCAAGAACAGAGATCGTTTTATAGCTTGTACGAACGGCTAACAGCAGAGAACAATATTCTATTAGCTTATCGAACCATTAAATCCAATAGAGGTTCAAAAACTGCAGGGTTTGACTCTTACACCATCGATCACTACAAACCAATGACCAAAGACGAGTTCTTACGAATTGTTCGTAAGAACTTATCCCACTATAAACCCAAAGCGGTAAAAAGAGTCTTCATTCCAAAACCAAGTGGAGAAAAAAGACCTTTAGGTATTCCGACATGTTTGATCGGTTGATCCAGCAGATGATTAAACAAATCTTAGAACCGATCTGCGAAGCTAAATTCTATGAACATAGTTATGGATTTCGCCCGATGAGAGGAACAAGGCATGCCATTTCAAGAGTGATGTTCCTCATTAGTAGGAATCAATTTCACTACGCTGTAGACATTGATATAAAAGGATTCTTTGATAATGTCAACCATACATTACTCTTGAAACAACTATGGAACATAGGGATTAAGGATCGAAGAGTCTTAAAAATCATCCATTCGATTCTAAAGGCTCCGATCAAAGGGGAAGGCATACCGACTAAAGGAGTCCCACAAGGTGGAGTTTTATCTCCAGTCCTATCAAATGTGGTTTTGAATGAGTTGGACCAATGGATCGCAAGTCAGTGGCATTATTTTGAGACAACGACCCAGTACACAAATGACGCTAATCGGAAACGAGCGATGAAACGTACACAATTGAAAGAAGGATTTATCGTTCGATACGCCGATGACTTTAAAATTCTAGCAAAAGATGTGCGGTCAGCCCAAAAGTGGTTCTTTGCCGCAAAATCTTATCTGAAAGAGCGATTGAAATTGGAGATCTCGCCAGAGAAATCAAAAGTAATCAATCTCAAAAAAAATAAATCCGAATTCTTAGGGTACTCGTTACACGTCGTACCTAAAAAGAAGAAATGGGTTTGTCGTTCACATATTTCAGATAAAAATAATTTAGGAATTGTTCTTTGCGCTTGCTGTATTTCTTTAGCTGTTTGTTAAATGACTCGATGAGGTTTGTTGAGTAAATGCTTCTCCAAATCGCTTTGGGAAAA
The DNA here is from genome assembly GCF_002019705.1 of Shouchella patagoniensis. Classification (GTDB taxonomy): domain Bacteria; phylum Bacillota; class Bacilli; order Bacillales; family Bacillaceae_D; genus Shouchella; species Shouchella patagoniensis. The sequence continues at coordinate 4,221,835 of NZ_KV917377.1, forward strand.
GCATAGAATGTGAGAATAGAGTCGTTCTTTTCAAGGGCTCTCATCGCACGAGGATACGCTTTTTTTCAATTTTCTATGAATGCATCTAGGGCTTCTTGTCCTTCTTTCTGACTCGAAGAACGATACACCCGTTTAAAGTCCTCACACACTTCCGCACGATCAGAGACTCTTACTTTATGGGCGAGGTTACGAGAAAGATGGACGCAGCACGCTTGATAACGTGATGTTGGATAGATTTGTTGGATGGCATCTTTGATGCCTTTTAGCCCATCTGAAATAAACAAAAGCACCTCTTCAACCCCGCGTTCACGTAGGTCTTCAAGAACTTCTTGCCAAACAAACGCTGACTCTGTAGGAGCAATCGTATAAGCCAAGACCTCTCTCGAGCCATCTTCTTGAATGCCAATGACTAAATAAACCGCTTCTTTTGAAACGGTGTCCCGCTTCACCGCAATAAACGTGGCATCTAAATAGATGCATACATAGCGTTTTGCCAGCTGTCGTTCTTTAAAAGCTCTGACTTGCGTTTCCATCGTTTTAGTCATGTTTGAAATGGTTTGACGTGTGTAATGGTGGCCGTACATCCGCTCCAAAAGGTCAGCGATTTCACTTGTAGTTACGCCTTTTTGATACATATGCATAACAAATGATTCAAGCGTATCATTTGATCGCTTGTAGGGAGCAATGGTTTGTTGATGAAACTCGCCGTTCCGATCTCTCGGGATGTGGATTTGAAGATCCCCATATTCGGTATGGAGTGTACGTGAATACGAGCCATTCCTTGAGTTCCCAGAGTTCACACCAATGCGGTCGTATTTTTCATAGTCTAAAAACGCCGTGAGCTCGGTCGTTAAAAGCGTATTGACCGCTACCTCTAAGTGGGAGCGAAAAATCTCTTGTACATCTCCTTTTTGAACTAGAGCTTGCGCAAGATCTGTAGTAAAATCAGTCATAGGGAAGTCCTCTTTTCTGTGGTTGGTTGTGGTGACTTAATTCTACTAGAAAAGGGCTTCCTTTTTTCGTGCTTTTATTCATTTACACAAGATATTTTACGCTCTCTCACAGAAACTACTGCTACAATAACAATTAGTAAGAACAACATAGAAGTAGCTATTAATTTTTCGGAGAGTTTTACAGCCCAAAATACTTTTTATCGTGGAAGGTTTTATCTTATAGAACAGTATGCAGCACAAAGAGATGATATTGTAATAAATACTACAGGACAAGTTCAAAAAAATGGGGAAAATGGTTATGAGATATTTGTATTTAGAGGCAATGGTTTATTAGTACATGGAAAAAGTATACATTCTTTAGCTATAGAATATTCAAGCTAGAGGGAAGTGCGCGATGAGTAGACAGACATACGAATAGGAAATGAATTAAGGATTAGCTTATAAACGCATATTAGGTGGAGTGTTAAGTTCTATAAAAAACATATTCAATAGAAGTATACCGAATTAATAATACATAGTATTAGGAGGATATATGTATCTAAAAAAAATAAAACTTTATAACTTTAGAAAATTCAAAGGAAGTAGCGATGGAAAGGCTGGTTTAGAAGTTTCATTTAATAAAAATTTCAATCTGATTATCGGAGAAAATGATTCAGGTAAAACGGCTATTATTGACGCTATTCGCTTAACTTTAGGCACAATTAGTAAGGAAAATCCTAGAATTACTGAGGAAGATTTTTATTGTAGTAATAACTTATCGGTTGATAATTTTAAAATAGAGTGCACCTTTTCTGATCTAAATGAAAATGAAGCTGGTATCTTTCTAGAATGGCTATCTTTTGATGATTTAGGTGAGTATGAGCTTCTAGTTCGTTTAAATGTAAGGCAAATTAGAAATGGGTTCTTATCAAATAGATTTGAAAGGACTATTAAAGCAGGTCCTGAAAATGCTGATATGATTTTAGAAGGCAAGGCTAAAGAGATATTACAAACAACATATTTAAAACCTCTTAGAGATGCAGAGAATGAATTACGTCCAGGTTTAAAATCTAGGTTAGCTCAGATTTTACAAGGGCATTCTGCATTTAAAACTGCTGATGGAGAGATACATGAATTAGAAGAAATATTAAATCTTGCTAATCAACAAATTGAATCTTATTTTGATAATAAGTCTGAAAATAAGAAATTAAGTATTAAGGATGAATTGGTCTCATATCTTAATGAATTTTTTCCGAAAACTCTAGAGCCCTATGAACCTAGTTTTGAGGTATCCTCGTCAAAATTAAGTAGTATATTACGTAAGCTAGCTTTGAAACTAGAAGAGAATGTATCCGGTTTGGGCAGTTTAAACTTATTGTTTATCGCTGCTGAATTACTTTTATTGAACGATGAAAGCGAATTTGGACCATCACTAACTCTAATAGAAGAAATTGAAGCACATTTGCACCCTCAGGCGCAGTTAAGATTAATTAAATTCTTGCAAGAGACTCTATCAAGAGAGAATACAAATGGTCAATTTATTTTATCTACACATAGTACAAGTTTGGCATCGTCAGTATCACTTGAACACCTAATATTAATGCATGATAACTATGCATATCCTTTATCTTATAGAAACACAAAATTAGATAATGAAGACTATAAATTCTTGGAAAGGTTTCTTGATGTAACAAAAAGTAATCTATTTTTCGCAAAGGGTGTTATTTTAGTCGAGGGAGATGCCGAAAATTTACTTGTGCCAGCTTTAGCAGATATTATTGATAGACCACTTCACAAATATGGTGTATCTATTGTTAATCTGGGAAGCACAGCCTTTAAAAGATATACTAACATTTTTTCGAGATCTGAATCTTGGTATGAAAAGGGATTTCCAGCATTAAAACTACCTGTATCACTTATTACAGATTCAGATATAAAACCATATGAATATTATTTAGAAGAGTCTAAAGTTGTATTAGAGTATTCGTTAGATAATCAGGAACATTTAAACACAGTTTTAGAGGGGCTTGGCATTAATGTTGAAGATGATGAATTGAATCGGCTACACTAAATTGGACAACGTTTTTGTGGGGGATTACACTACAAATAAGAACCCATAAGGAGCGAGTGTCATGACCCAATCAAAACGAGAACGTCGAACGTTTACACCCGAATTTAAAAAGCAAATGGTTCAGTTACATCAGAGTGGGAAATCGCGAGCTGCGATTGCTCGAGAGTATGATCTAACCCCGTCCTCTTTAGACAAATGGATCAAACAGGCAACGACATCTGGATCATTTAAGGAAAAAGATAACCGTTCTGAACAAGAGGAAGAACTCCAGCGATTACGTAAAGAATTGGCTCACGCCAAAATGGAAAATGATATTTTAAAGCAAGCCGCGCTGATCATGGGACGAAAGTAAATGTGATTCGGAATAACGCTCACAAATACTCGGTATCAGCAATGTGTGCCGTCCTAAACCTCTCTCGAAGTACGTACTATTATGCGATTAAACATACTCAACGTAAACCCAAAGAGGATGCGCTGACATCACTCGTTCGTCGGCTTTTTTTAGAAAATCGAGGGACTTATGGAACGCGTAAATTGAAAGCATTGCTTCTTCGAGAAGGGTACCATGTCTCGAGACGACGGATTGGCCGAATCATGGCTAGCCAAGGGTTGGTTTCCGTTTATACCGTTGCGAAATACAAACCCAAAAGAACACCGAGTAACGAGGCGGTCATTGCCAACAAGTTAAATCGCTCGTTTGCACAAGAAGAAGAACGACATAGTATCGTAAGTGATCTCACATATACACGCGTAAACAGGCGGTGGCACTATGTGTGTTTACTGCTTGATCTGTATAATCGAGAAGTGATCGGATGGAGTCACGGACCAAATAAAACGAGTGAACTTGTTAAAAAAGCCTTCGCTTCTGTCACTGGAGATTTACGAAAAATCACGCTTTTCCACACCGATCGAGGGAGTGAATTTACAAGCCGAGCCATTGACGAATCGCTTCTGGCGTTTGGGATTGAACGTTCGTTAAGTCTAAAAGGATGTCCCTACGATAATGCGGTAGCTGAATCGATGTTTCATATCGTGAAAGTCGAGTTCCTAAAGCGCTATACGTTCGACACAACCACGGACTTAGAACGTGAACTAGCTGACTATCTTCATTGGTATAACCATTTTCGCATACACGGAACCTTACAGTATCAAAGCCCGATTGAATTCAAACAAACCGCCCACAAAAAAAGTGTCTAGAAAAGTGTTGACGGTTCAAAGCGATTTGGCGAAGCATTTACTCAACAAACTTCATCGAGTCGTTTAACAAACAGCTAAAGAAATACAGCAAGCGCAAAGAACAATTCCCAAACGAATCTTCAATTGAACGCTTTTTGGTGCGCCAATTCGAGCCTTATAACCAAAAGTTTTCAACACGGTGTCACCTTGGATTTGAACTAGCACGTGCCGAATTATTGGAGATGTTTGATCAGAAATGAGCGTATGAGATGATTTAGTTACTAGGAATAGGGTTTCTATTTACACAAAATTCTTGACGGTTCCGAACCAATTATATTTTAAAGGTTATCTATAACATTAGAAATTAGTTTGACATTAGTAATTGAACATATAAATCGTCAAGTGAACTTTTGCGCTTTAGCGTATTATCACGTCAGTATAATAAATTGAAAAGTATTAACTTTTTATATAGTATTGCTTTTATTTTATATTGATGGTTAAATATTCTTTGTTATTAAAAAAAAATAAGGGGAGAGTCATTTGGAAATATACCGTTTTTCTAAAGAAATTAACACAGAGCTAAGATCTTTAAGGAAATCTAATAACTACAGAGGTATAATTGGAATTATCTATGACTTTTTAATTATTGCTTTAGCTATTTATCTTGGACAAATAAGTTGGTGGTTTTATCCGGTAGCTGTTCTAATTATAGGGGCTCGTCAGCGAGCTTTAGCAACAATATTGCATGATGCAGCACACAGTGTTTTGGCAAAAAACAGAAAAATAAATTACTTTTTAGGGACATATTTATCTGGATACTTAATAGGTCAAGAATATTATAATTATCGAGATTCACATTGCAAAGGACATCATCCTCATCTCGGTGATAAGGAAAAAGACCCTGATTATGTTTATCACTTAGAGGCAGGTTTATATCGTTTAAAGAATAGAAATCACTTTTTTGTAAAGTATGTATTAAAACCATTGTTTTTATTAAATATTGTCAGTTATAGTTATTATGTATTTAAGCATAGAATGTTGCAGTTTAAAAATTATCCAAGACAGTACATAAATCTGACGATATATTGGGTTTTAATATTATCCTTTATTTCGATTTTTGGATTTTTTACTGAATTTTTATTGTTTTGGATTATTCCTTACTTTACAGCTTTTATGGTTATAGGTTGGTTTATTGAAATGGCCGAACACTATCCTTTAGTTGATAAGTACAATAATAGTCTATATATGACTAGAAACCGGTTTAGTCATTGGCTAGAAGCATTCTTTTTAAGTATACATGCAGAAAACTATCATTTAACTCATCATCTAGCCTTAACTATTCCATATTGGAACGTACCTAAAGCACATAAGGCTATGATGAAAGACCCAAATTATAAACGTGCAAATGAACAAATGGGTGGGGTGTTCATATCGTCAAACAAGAATACTGCATTAATATGGGATTTATTAAAAAATAATAAGTTACCTAATTTGAAAAATGAAGAAAGTGAAGGAATAAAAGATTTATGAATAAATTATACATAATAGGTATCTTGTTAGCCATTGGTGCTGGTGTAGCGAATGGTACGGTAGGAGTATTAAGCAAAGGAATTTTTGAGTATAACCTTACTCCAACTGCTGTATCATTTTATAAATGCTTTATTGCATTCATAGCATTATCAATTATAATTTTTTCTAAGAAGAGTTTAAGGGAAAAGTTATTTAAAGATATTAAAGTGTTCAAATTAGCGGTTTGTTCATTTTTGGGAATATTTGTTCTCTATTATTTTGAAACTACAGCCTATAATTATACAACCGTTCCAACTGTGGTGTTTATATTACTCGGGACTTCGGTGGTCGTTACATTTATATTGAGCACTTTTTTATTAGCAGAGAATAAAAAGACACATCAATATATAGGCTTTATATTATTAGTAATAGGCCTAGCTTGTATGATAGGCTATCAACAGATGAATTTTGTCTTTAATATAGGTATATTGCTTGCAATAATCGCAGGGGTAGGATATGGATTATTTTTAGTTTTAACCAAAAAATTCCGGATAGATGGTGGGTTAATCTCACTTTGGTATCTAATAGGTTTTGGATGTGTCTATTTAATTATTCCTTTTACAATTGAAGGAGTTGTTTTGCCTCAAACTGAGACTGTGATCCCTTTGTTAGCTCTTGCCATACTTCCTACATTAGTAGGATTTTATTGTACTGTAAAAGCTTTAACCTTAATTGAAGCAAACAAAGTCCAACTGTTTGAGTTAACCGAGCCAATTTTTGCGTCTATATTTGCTTATATATTCTTTTTGGAAATAATTGAAGGATTTGAATGGGTTGGTGCTTTTCTAATTCTATTAGCTATGTATTTCTCAGAATTTGGTGAGAGATTTAGTCTGAAAAGGAGAACAGCTAATTTGTTAGATAAGCAGAGGTAATAATTTTATAAGAGCTTCCTTTTCTGGAAGTTCTCTTTTTTTGTTGCAAATTAGTATCTTTAATTTTCTTTTCAAATAACCTCATTAGCCCTATTAATGGATGTTAATTTTGTACGTTCTTCAACTAAAGTCTCCGTCAACTAAACAAGTTTAAACCCTTATTAACATGCTTGTTAGCTCCTTAAAGTCTTTCTCATTACGTCAACTTCCTTACTTTCAACATTGAATTCGCATTTATTTGAAATTCGTAGTTGACGGCTATTTCTGTGACTTCATAACCCCGAATTTTTAAAGATTTGATTATGTTATCTAATTCTTTATACCTTTTTCCTTCTAAGTTCACTAATGGGAAAATACGTAACTCTAGCTTTGTTACTCTTAACAACTCTTCTAAAGTATAAATATGAAATGGATAGTCTAATCTATCATCATACATAAATAAAAAGTGAGCAGACAGAACGATATCAAATTGATCGTCTTTAAACGGTAATGTAGGTAAGGTAACAGGAATGTACTTTTCAGCATTCTCTATCATGTCATTTGAACAATTTGTTAAGGCGCTAACTCTATGAGATTTTAAATCTGGTATGTCGCTAAAGTAATTCCAATTATAGTTACCAAACGCTTTTTCCATATGAACCATCGCATGTTCAATATCTTGTAGGCCTTTTGATAAAAGTAAATTGCCAGAGTGATAATAAGCAATATCACAAGCAATAATGTCTAACCCTAACTTGTTACCTACAGCAGTAAAAGAACATGCACCTGCAGGGCAATCAAGAACTTTTTTTCCAAACAACTCCTCTTCTGAAAGCAAGAACATATTAAGATATTCCTCATAAGTTCTTCCAATAAAAACGATACGTTCTAAATCTAACTTTTTACTGTTCTCAACTCCGCTCAAGATAGCTCACCTCAACTAATGAATGATAGTAACGCACATTATATCATTCGAGATGAAATCTATAGCACCTTCTTAAATAAATCCGCCCCTTTCATTACATGAGAATAAGGAAAAACCGTTATGGAAATGTAGTACAAGATGTAATCAGTTTAACGTCGATTTCTAAATAAACGGTTCTATCATCTATGTACTAGTCAGTTTGCACACCAAATTGCTAACAAACCAATCACAATCAGATGGAATTAACGAGATCGAACAGGGGAGAAGGACACCAACAATCCTATTCTCATGGGCTTCATGGAAAAGTGGAGTCCGTGTAAAACCCCTGATACAGAAATGGTAAGGTATAAAGTGGTGGAGCTCAGCAAAATTCTATTTTTAAGCACCTTCGTAAGTACTGTCGCATTAGGCTTTTTCATTAATAGAAAATCTCTAAGTTTATTCAAAAATAGAATTGCAAACCTTTATTACATTAAAGTGAAATAGTCTTATAATAAAAAGTTTATTTAAACTTATGGCAAATATAAAAAAAGACGCTTGTTCATGAACCTCACCTCCAATTGTTAGTGGAGTTTAACAATTGGGAACTTGATTCAAGATAAGCGTCCTTTATGGTATATTAGTGAGCAGCTTTATAGAACAACTAAAGCCCCCCGATTTTTGAATAAGTAAAAGGCGTTCATTAATTTCATGCCCTTACTCATACATTAACTTTATAATTCAATGCTAACTCGTCCCCAGGAAATCCCCTTATTCCCCAGTTATGTTTTGGTGTTTCAAAAATTGTAATTTCAATATCTAGAGGAGATATACTCAAATCACTATTTATACGTTCAAATAGTAGCTTTAGTAATTGTTTTTTTGCTTCTACCGTTCTACCTTCAAACATACTAATTTCAATCACGGTATATGCTTCAGTTCTCCCGCTTGCAAAATAAAAGTCTTCTTTGTCCATAGGAAAAAAACGATGAAATTTCTTATTTGGGGGAATTTCTAGTGCTTCCATCATACATGAATGAATAACATTTGATAATGTTCCCTTAATTAGATTTAACTTTTCTTTAACTCCATAAATTTTAATCTGTGCCATTCTCATCTCACCTTTCTCATCTCAGCTAAACTCGGCTAAGAATAATCAACATTCTATAAAGAGGTTAGAAATTCCTTCTTCAAGTATTCTGTCTCGTCAGTTTAATACTGTTTATTTCGTTAATGGTTCATTATAAATAGAAAGAGTTTATTCTATTACATTATGCTAAAAAAAGTTTGCAAACCAAATTGCTAACAAACCAATCACAAACAGGTGGAATAGATAAGATCTGAGAGGGGAGAGAGGCACCAATAATCCAGTATTAATGGGCTTCACGGAAAACCACTGATACAGAAATGGTAAGGTATAAAGTGGTGGTGCTCAACAATTTTTTGTTTTTTACCACCTTCGTAAGTACTGTCACATTAAGCTTTTTCATTAATGGAAAAGCTTTTAATTTATTCAGATTACAAACCTTTATTACGTTAAAATGCTGATATTCATGAGAAGAGATTGCATTTTTTGGAGGAATAAGTGAAAAAGGAGATTGCTCAATTTGGTAACTACAAAAATATACAAGCTCAAGGAACTTGTATACGAATAGGTTGTTATTTTAAGGTAAGCTTTAATGCCTCTTGATCCAACTCTGTATGAATATCATATTTTTGCTTATGGTAATCCGATATGTTGTCTGTAAAAGTTGCTGAATGCAATAGGCTTGCTGTGTTTATACTGACATCTTTTACTTCGCTTGCTATTACTAAATCGTTTAGACGCTCAAGCAAACTTTTAACAAATTCCCCATCTTGATCTGCGAGTATGGTTTCGGTATGTTTTAACCGAACCGAAGTTGTATCCATCTTGTCTCGAATACGGCTAAGTTTAGTACGGGCGTTTTCTTCAAAGCTAGTTTCATCAAAAGAGAATTTATATGTACCTACATTAGGATTTAGCCAATCGAACATTATGTATACCTCCTTATCGAAGTTTTGCAGCTAACTCAATGTCAGTATCAAATAACACATGCATTGTTTCTTTATAGGCATCTATTATACTTTCAAGTTCACTAATATCTTGTTGATACAGTTCTATCATATCCCTTTATAAGTTTTCCTACATACCGTTAATGATACAAGGAGGATGTTTATGGACATGTCAAATTGGATTGCGGCAATTGCGGTTGTTTTATCAGGTATAGGAATCTATTTAAGTTATAAAAATCATAGAATAACGAGATTATGGGAGTTCTATAAGGAAAATAAAAGACAAAGCGAGCAAGAAGAGCAAATCAATGATGCTAAAAACACGAGTAGAGTATCTTTAATTCCCTACTTTCATCTGTTGTTAGTTCAAGAGATCTTTATAAAAAATATCTCTGGTGAAGAAAACCTGATTCTCCCAATCTCTTTGATTAACGTGGGCCGAGAAACTGCGACAAACATCCAACTTGTGAGAATAAAGGTTAATCATCCTACTTTCAGCATATACCGCAATAACGCAATAATCGGCACGATCTGCCACCGGTAACAAGAGGGCCTATATCGTCGCTTTTATGAGGAAAGAAGTCGGACGCAGCAGTGGACAGTGACTCTAAGAGTGGATGACTAGATGGAGATTGCGAATTTGGAACATCAAGTTGAGTTAGAAGTGCACAAAAACGATGAGTGGATTTTACTAGGGAGTAATAAAAAAGACTAGTGGGCTTATAACCCACTAGTCTTACTTATTTATTATCTTGTATCTACTTTATCACTCATTGGAGTGATCGAAGGACTATAAGTAGTAGATCCAACAATAATAAATGATAAAATAGCTAAAGCACAGATGAACTTTTTCATTCTTGATTACCTCCTAATATTTGAGAATTAATACGTGTTTTAAACGCAAACGTCATATATTTTAAAGCAAGTTCAAACTCATTTCGTTCTTTAAATATCATTGAAATTTCTTCTGCTACTAAAGAGGCTGAACAATTTAATTTTACAAGTTTATCAAGTTGATTATCAAGCTCTTTTTCTGAAAACTCTTCATAAATAGAGAAAATAATTTTTAATCTTGCCAGGTATTCAACTTGACCAAATCTTTTTGCCTCTTGTAATGCAGTATGGTACATATTATATGCTTCTTTATCGCTAATACGATACAAAACGCTGGCAAGGTTAGTTTTCGTTTTTATTCCAAAGACGCTCTCACGATGTTCTTTAATTGCGAGTGCAGAAACGAAGTAATTTTGTGCTTTTTGCAATTCGTTCTTTCTCATTGACAATAGCCCTAATGCTCTATAAGCTAATGCATGAGTTTCAGGAAAAATTTTCGACTCACTAAGAGCGCGTTTGTAATAAGACTCACCATCGCCGTTTATATCTAGCTCAACAGCAATGCCCCCTAATGCAATATAACAATTTATTAATCGCTCTAAGTGGTTTTCATCTTTTTCGAAGATATTTACAGCCATTTCAAGATAACGTGTGGCTATAGTATATTGATCTATTTTATAGTAAGATAAACCGCAGAAGTGATAAAACTCTGCTTTCTCCATTTCATTGTTAACATTTTGTAACTCTTGTTCAGCTTTATTAAAAAGGGAAATAGCAGACTTATACCTTCCATAATAAAATTCATAGCGACCTAAATAATAATACTTGTTAAAATCGAGAAGGTAATCTGATTCGGTTTGTGGAAGGATTGGTTCTTGATCGTTAGCAATACGCTCGTTTACAATGTTGTGTTTGAAATCTAGAAGTTGGACATACGCTATAATCTTGTCATCTTCCTCAATGTCAGGCAGCTTTTCAAAAACGGTTGTCCTTAATTCTTCTGCTTTCTCAAGATCAAGTGCAGTAATGCAACTTGCCCACTGAACGCATAATTCTCCAATTTGTATTCCTTTTGTCGCTTTCACTCAATCACCTCATTTATTCACCGTTTTTTCTGATAATTACTTACAATTTTATACAACTTCTTAGTTAAAAGAAATGACTTGTTAATGTTTCCCAACAAAAAACAGAACTAAATACCTATATAATAGAGAGACGACTGGTAATAAAAGAGTAACAAATTCTGTTGAATAATGGATCGATCCACTTCTTTACCTATTATAAACATTTTCTTTTCGCTAATATGCTAATGTTGATACAATGTAAAATTTAAAACTATAAATCGTAGTAGGGAGGAATGAGTTTGAGAGAGCATAAAGCCGTATTATTTGATTTAGACGATACTTTACTTGATAGGAATAAGGCAGTAGATAACATGTTTTTACTTGTGATAGAAACATGCTATGAAAATGTTGGACAGGTAGCCGAAAGTGAAATGTTGATACGATTTAAGGAATATGATAAAAGAAGCTATGGTTATAGTGATAAGACCGAGCTTTTTGAATCCTTTTTTAATGAATTTCCACCAAACTATAGGTTGCCAAGAGATTCGATTCAAGATTTTTGGGATCATCATTTTCCCAATTGTTTTTCGATAGATCCAAATACGATAAATGTCGTAAACATGATTCAAAAGCAAGTTAAAGTGGCCATTATCACAAATGGTTCGACTCAGAGACAGAAAGCAAAAATAAGGAACACTAAATTAAATGATTGTTTTGATACAATCATTATTTCTGAAGAAGTGGGACTTAGTAAACCTGATAAACGCATATTTGATTTAGCATTAAATAAGCTTAATGTGCAACCGGAAACGGCATTATTCGTTGGAGATGATCTAGAAAAGGATATTAGTGGCTGTCAACATGCAAAGATAAAAGGCATATGGTTTAATCCTCATAAGATAACGAATGACACGGAAATAAAACCGTATGCAGAGATCCGCTCACTTAACAGATTATTAAGTTACTTTCCTTGAATTTAACCCTTAATTCCTTATCCTACTTTCAGTATATACCGCAACAATCCACACGATTTGCCACCGGTCATTTGCTAGTATGATTAAAAATACTTATCATTTTCGATCGTAAAAGCGAAATAGCACATCCTTGTTGTCTGTTATATCATTAAGAAAAACGTAAAGGATGAGTGAGAATATGTTTACATTGCAACCGATCGCAACCGTTAAAAACGACCGTTTAGTAGTTGAAGATGATCAGTGGGGTGAAGTAGTTTCGACAATAAAGTTTCATCCATCCATCAATCCAGTCGCATTGGAAGGGATAAGTTCGTTTTCACACTTGGAAATTATTTTTTGTTTTCATTTAGTAGAGGATCGTCATGTCCAATGGGAAGCTCGGCACCCCCGGAATAATAAAGAGTATCCGAAAGTAGGGATTTTTGCTCAAAGGGGTAAGAATCGACCAAATAAGCTTGGCGTGACAACGGTTAAGCTACTAGAGCATTCTTCTGCAGATGAACTCATTGTGAAGGGATTGGATGCAATTAATGGGACACCAATCATTGATATTAAACCAGTAATGAAAGAATTTTTGCCTTTCGAAAATGTAACCCAGCCCGAATGGGTATCCGACTTAATGGGACGATATTGGAAATGAACGATGACAAAAGTTCTTTTCATTCACATGCTTAAAATGGTATCAAAGCCACAGAAGCAAGGCATATAGATTTTTTGTTCTTGAGTGAGGCCAACTAGCAGAGAATTTTTGGACTACGTCTGTTCAAACATGTTGTTTCTATTTCTGTGAGGTTTAAAAACTATATTTGTATAAAAATAGGTTGACTCTCTAATCAAGCTTTGATACACTCAAATCAAATTAAAGGATTGTCACTGATTCGATCAGGCATGACCTAGGTAAAATAGAGATGTTGCGTTTGCGACAGCTGTGTTTTATCTAGGTTTTTTTGTGCCTATATGAACATTGGGAGGGACTGTTTAGATGGAACATAAACAAAACGAGACGTTTTCAAGTGATTTTTTGTGGGGAGCAGCTACTTCATCTTTTCAAGTAGAGGGCGCACAAAATGAAGGTGGAAAAGGGCTCTCTGTTATTGATGTGATGAAAAAGAACCCAAAAATTACTGATTTTTCAGTTGCGATTGATCATTACCATCGCTATAAAGAAGATGTAAAGTTAATGGCGGATTTGGGCTTGAAAGTCTATCGCTTTTCGATTGCTTGGACACGTATTTTTCCAAAGGGGAATGGAGAAGTCAATGAAGAGGGCGTGGCGTTCTACAATGATTTAATTAATGAATTGGTGTCTTACAACATTGAACCGCTCATTACTATTTATCATTTTGATTATCCGCAAGATTTAGTGGAACAATATGGAGGATGGATGTCGAGAAAAAGCATTGAAGATTACCGTGCGTATGCTGAATTTTTGTTTAAAACGTTTGGTGATCGCGTGAAGTATTGGTTAACGATCAATGAGCAAGATCACGTCGTACGTATTCCTAGTCGCCTAGGGTTAACCGGGGATGATCGGTACGAACAAATGAGGTTAGGCTATCAGGCCAACCACAATATGTGTGTAGCGACGGCTTTGACGATTAAGACGTTCCATGAGCTAGGCATGAAAGGGAAAATTGGGCCGGCTGTTTCGTATTCAATGGTTCATCCAGCGAGCGCTCATCCTGATGATCATTTAGCAAGCAAAGATGCGATGTTAATTAAACATAATTATCTTCTTGATCTTCATTGCAGAGGGGAGTACTCGAAGCCATTTCAGACGTACCTCGCAGATCGGAATTATATGCCGCAAATAGAAGACGGCGATTTGGATTTAATGAAGCAATACCCACCAACGATGATTGGGGTTAATTACTATTTCTCGGAAACGGTCACATCGTTCCCGGCGACAGAAGAATTTCCGATTGGGTATCAAAAAGAAGCGCTTTTAGCAGAAGCTGAAGCTGGCGTCTTTCAAGTGGTGAAAAACGATCGTTTACAAGCGACTGATTGGGGTTGGGAGATTGATCCGGTTGGTTTGCGTCTTACATTAAGAGAGCTCAATGAACGGTATCAACTGCCTATCATTATTACGGAAAATGGTATGGGTGCCTATGACGAACTTGACGAGGGGGACATGGTGCACGATGATTACCGGATTGCTTATCTTAATGAACATATTAAACAAGTACAGCTCGCATTAAACGATGGTGTTGATGTGTTTGGGTATTGTGCATGGACGTTTATTGATGTTGTAAGCGGACGCAATGGAATGGACAAGCGATACGGATTTGTTTACGTCGACCGTGAAAATTTTGATTTAAAAGAGATGCGTAGAATTAAAAAGAAAAGCTATTATTGGTATCAAAGTATGATCGAATCCAATGGGAAGCGGTTAACGTAATCTAACGCAGTAGAGGACGTTGGCTTCAGTCAATGTGAATGCGAGGAAAAGGATATGCAAATCAAAAAAGTATTTAACAATAATGTCTCTCTAGTAGTGGACGGAGAAGCAGAAAAAATTATTATGGGTAAAGGCGTCGGTTTTCAGAAGAAAACAGGGGATGAGGTGGATGCAGAGCTTATTGAAAAAACATTCGTCTTGTCGTCTGGAAATCATCAGTCAGAAAAATTATCTGCGTTTTTTGATGAAGTCCCGCTCCATATTGTTTCTCTAACCAGCGATCTCATTCAAAAAGGAAAACAGAGATTGGGAGAGCATATTGGCGATCACTTGCTTGTGCCGCTTGCTGATCACATTTGGTTTGCGATTGAGCGTTTAAATGAAGGCATGGAAATGGACTACCCATTAAAGTGGGAGATGAAGCATTTATATGCAGAAGAATACCAGTTTGCGAAGGGCGCATTAGATCGAATTAAATCCGTCACGGGACAACCGTTGCCAGATTCGGAAGTGGTTCCCATTGCGATGCATTTTGTTAACGCGCGCTACGGAGCAACAGATTATCATCAAACGTATGAAATGACAGCAATTGTATCTAAAGTCATTGACGTTGTTCATTACCATTACTTCATTGATCTTGATGAAGATTCCCTTCATTATGCCCGGTTTATTACGCATTTGCGTTATTTCGTCTTGAGACAAATGTCAGGAGACGCGCACATACCGACTGATACGGGCATTAGTGGAATGCTTCAAGAGAAGTACCCTAAGGCGTACGAATGTGCATTAAAAATCAAGAAACTACTCGAAAGTCAAATGGGATGGGTTGTGGACAATGATGAAGTCACGTACTTAACCATTCACATTCAGCGCTTAACGTATCAAACGGAATAAAACAATAGGATTGTTACTGGTAAAGCAGGCATGACCTAATAAGGCGATAGGGAAGAATGCAATTCTTTCTATTATCTTATTAGGTCATTTTTTTATATAGTTTCTCAAATTCGATTGAGGTGAAAGCGAAATGGATCATAAAAAAGTGGCTACAACCATTTTAGAACATGTTGGTGGGAAACAAAATGTGGAACATGTCACTCATTGTTATACACGATTACGTTTTAATTTGCATGACAATGAAAAGGCAAAAAAAACAGCGATTGAGAAACTTCCAGGCGTCATTCGGGTGCAAGAACAAAGCGGGCAGTTCCAAGTTGTCATTGGGAATGAAGTGTCCAAAGTCTTTAAGGAATTAAAGGTAGAAGAGAAGTCAAATGCACAGAAGACAGAAGGCTCGAATAAGAAGAAACAGAAAAAGGGCAATCCAATCGGACGCTTTTTTGAAGTCATCGCTGCAATCTTTACTCCTGTTATTCCAGCAATTGCCGGAGCTGGTTTAATCAAAGGGATTTTAGGGCTCATTACGACATTTGGTTGGGCGGCCCCAGACCAAGATGCGATGATTTTGTTAAATGTAGTGGCAGACACCGTGTTTTATTTCTTACCGTTCTTCCTAGCGGTTTCCGCAGCGAGAAAATTTAACACAAATGAATTTATTGCGCTCGCCCTTGCTGGAGGATTAATGTATCCGACAATCCTCCAAGGTGCACAAGCCATTGCAGAAGGTGGAGCTGAAGGATTAAATATTTTAGGCTTACCATTGCCATTTATTCAATATAGTTCAACCGTTATTCCGATTATTATCTCTGTATGGATCTTAAGTTACGTGAGCCGCTGGGTTGATGCGGTTATGCCCAATGCGGTTCGAATTATCTTCACTCCAACAATCGTTCTTCTTATTATGATTCCATTACAACTTATTGTAGTCGGACCGTTAGGCTCATACTTAGGCTTGGGTCTCGCCGACGGGGTTACATGGCTATTTGAGCAAGCGGGCATTCTTGCTGGTGGTTTATTAGGTGCTGCGCGTCCATTAATGGTGATCGTTGGCATGCATTATGGATTGATGCCGATTGCGATTCAAAATATCGCTGTTCTCGGATTTGATTATTTGCTACCGGTATTCTTCATGGCAAACATGGGACAAGCGGCCGCCGCATTAGCGGTTTGGATCAAAACGAAAAACAAACCGTTAAAAACCATCGCGGCATCTTCTACCGTTTCCGCGTTTCTCGGTATAACGGAACCAGCAATGTATGGGGTAAACTTACGACTCAAGAAACCATTTATTGCTGCTTTAATTGGAGCAGGTGTCGGCGGCGCGTTTATTACTGGTTTTGGTGTAACTGCATCGGCTTTTGTTTTGCCAGGCTTAACAGCACTACCTGTCTTTACTGGTCCGCAGTTTATTTTCTTAATTCTAGGATTTGTCATTAACATTGCAATTACGATGGGACTGACATTCTTTCTTGGCTTTAAAGATCCGGAAGACTCGACGGATGAAGAAGAAAATAAAGAAGAACAAACAACTGATCAGATGATTGTAGCTAGTCCGTTATCTGGAAAAATCATCCCGCTTCAGGAAGTACAAGATCCAACGTTCTCCGAAGAAATAATGGGGAAAGGGATTGCGGTGGTCCCTGTTGAAGAAGAAGTGCGTGCGCCATTTGATGGCACGATTGTGACGTTTTTCAAAACGAGTCATGCGATCGGCATTCGATCGGATGAAGGGATAGAAGTACTGATTCATGTAGGTTTAGATACAGTCAACTTAGATGGAACACACTTTGATGCAAAAGCAGAACAAGGGCAGCGTGTTAAAAAAGGAGACCTTCTCCTTGCTTTTGACAGAAAAGCAATTGAAGAAGCAGGCTATTCCCTTGTTACGCCAATCATCGTGACGAATACGAATGAATACGATGAGGTGATTGCACATACTGAAACGGAAGATGTCCAATTTGGTGCGAACTTGATTGAAGTGAAAAAATCATAAAGCAGACAACGAAAAACCGTAAATTCTAGAAGGATTTACGGTTTTTTTGTGTGCAATTCGTGCGTTTAACAAGCAATAGGGATTAGTCAATGAGCCAAACAAAAGAAAAGCAGCGAGATCAGACTTAGAGGAAGGAGATCAGACTTCGAGGGAAGGAGGTCAGACTCCTTACCAAAAGCTCTAACTTAAAGAAAGGTGTAAGCAATAGTTAGCATCTCACGTCATTAAACCTTTAAATAATAGAAAGTAAACTTAATTTAGAAAAGGAGTGTTTGAATGAAGGTAAACACAGACAGCATGTGTACATGTTTTCAAAAAATGCCATTGTTGCTACAACGGTTCGATCTGGTACAACGATAACGTTTGAAACGTTGATGCGTTCTCGACAAATAGTGGACGAGCATTCGACGTTTGATGAGAATGCCATGAGTGCAGTGAATCCTGCTACTGGTGCAATTTACGTGGAAGAAGCTGAAGTTGGTGATACGTTAAAAGTTGACATTCATTCAATTGAACTAGCGAATCAAGGCTAAAGAAAAGCAGCGATAGACTGCTTTTCTTCTATACATTTCATAAAATAAAAATGAAGTAGGTAGGTAAAGAGAAGAAGAGTCAAGATTGAATTGCCATGGGGATAAAGAGGGAGGTTTAACTAGGTGGCGGTACGAATAGGAAAGCACTCTTGCTATTCCTATTCGCGCCGAGCTGACCGTGAACGTACTTCACAATGAAAAGAGCATGTGAATCGCTTGCCACTAATAGCGTAACAAACGCTTAATTACTCAAAACACTATCTTCTTTTGTATAAAAGTATTCCCATTCAATTCCGTCAGGATCAGTCACCCAAAACTTATCTTGAATGGCATAGCAACAAGTCACGTCCATTTCTTCTCTTGCAAAAAACCCTGCTTTTTCTAATCTTTTTTTGTGTTCGAGGACCTCTTCCTTCGAATCAACTTGTACGCCTAGGTGGTTCATTTGATTTCCGCTTACATCCTCTCGTTCCGTTAGCGTTAAATTTAAATTTGGGTCTTGAGTTAGAAATTTCACATAGTCGTTTTTAACTTTAACTGGCTTTATATCGAGAAATCTTTCGTAGAAATCTTGACTTTTCTTTAAATCCTGCACATTTAAACCAATATGTACATAAATCATATCATCATCTCCAAATCCATTTTATTAGTTGTCAGGTTTGTGGTGAAAAACATCGCTTGTTTAAACTGATTTGATCATCGATATAGAGTAGTGTTCATGTGTATTTCAACACCTCCGATCAACTTTTTTTGATTTGACATTTATAATTAAAACCGTTACTAAGACGGTTTTAATACACAACATAGATTCTCTGATAATAAATTATCCACTTCTTCTTCGTTAATACTGTAGTAGCTCCATTTTCCTCTTGCCTCGACGTTTAATAAATTCGCGTCAACAAGGATTTTAAGATGATAGGATAATTTTGATTGACTCATATTCATATCTTCAGTCATATCGCATACACATGTTTTCCCTTGAATACTTAGTAGGTTCAAGAGACGAAGGCGCTTGGCATCAGCTAACGCTTTAAACTTAGTTTCATAAACGCTTAGCTCTTCATTGGATAGACCTAGCGTTTGTAAACGTTGATTCATTTAATCACTCCTCATATCAAATCAACATTTATTGATTTGATTAAAGCATACACTTTTCCATTCGTTAAATCAAGTGTTTTTGATTTGATCGTTTTACTGAGGGAGCTGGAAACAGTCTTTTTGCTAATGAACGCGCCGTTACGTATAGTTATACGAGCCTTGCAACGATCGATCTATTCATTACTTTTTCTTTCCCAGTCGCTTAAATACATACGTTCCATCATCCCTTTAGGGTTATCTATTTTACATATAAGCTCTAAACTATTTCCGTCAGGGTCATTAAAGTGAATTTTGGCATGTGCATATTCTTTATGGGGTAGAACAAAAGGTTCTATTGGACTAAAGCCAAAAGCTTCTCTTGGTTCAAATCCTTTCGCTTTTAACCAAGATACACTTTTCTTTAATCCTTCTAACGTTACTTGAAAGGCAATATGTCTTATAGAAGGGTGATAGTCGAGATTAACATTGGTCGATTGCCATAAACCTAACCAACTCTTATCTTTTTCAATCCATAAAAAAGCTAAATGTTGATCGACGATGTGATCGAGCTCTAGTCCTAACTGACAATAAAAGTGAATCGATTTTTCTAAGTTACTTACGGGTAAATGTGCTTCATATAAGCCTTTTATCATGTTTGTTATGCCTCCACGTTTTTATTGATAAAGCTAGCGTATCGTTTCTGAAGGAATTTGGTAATAGGAATTGGTTTGAGTTTTTTATACTCCTTTTGATGTAGGCGGGAACCGGTATGAGATGGAAGTGGGTACGAATTTTAACGATACCGATAAATGAAATGTTTTAGGCATTAGACGATTGTAATCTTAGGGATTTATCACCAAAAACTGCAACTAGAGGGTACATCGCATGAAGATGCGACCAATCGTAGATGTACTTTTGATATTCCTGATTTCAATCCTATGTTATACTAAAGGGGTTTACGCCTCGTTTTCCTTAGTTAAACAGGAACCTTCCTTTTGATTCTTTCCCCTCACTCCTCCAATGCGAGCATTTGCGAAATTAAATAGGTTATTGAGGTGTAATTGATTTGAATTCATGGTACAAGTTAGATAACACTGCCAACATCTTTCACGCAGTTGAGCAAAAAGGGAACTCCTCAGTGTATAGGGTAGCATTAATGATGCATGGAACCGTTCAAAAAGAGCAGCTTCAGTTGGCATTGGATGATACAATAAACCATTTTAGTATGTTTTCTGTAAAGTTAAGTAAAGGGTTTTTTTGGGATTCGTTAGAAGAAAATAAAAAGAAGATACGTGTTGAACAAGAAATCGATACACCATGCTCTTCAATGGATTCTTTGAAAAACAATGGTCACTTAATAAGAGTTTTATATTTTAAAAAGAGAATTTCGGTTGAAATCTTTCACTCATTAACAGATGGTAATGGAGCGTTGGTCTTTTTAAAAGCGCTTGTCACCAATTATATTCACTATTGCGGGTACAACAAGGATCAAGATCTCAACCGGAATGCAGCTTACCCAAAACTAACGCCGTATGCTCTTGATGATAGCTATAAAAATTACACGACGGAAGAAAAATCATATAAAGAAACAAGTGGTCATGCTAATAAAGTGTATAAGTTACGAGGGACCGATATTGATTATACCGCGGTCACACAAGGAATTTTAGATGCAAATGAAGTGCGGAAAAGAGCAAAAATATACGGTGTATCCGTTACAGCGTTCTTAACGTCTGTTCTTATTCTATCGATTTTTAAAGCGAATTTAAGGTATCGGTTGTCTCAAGAAGAGATCATTATTGCCCTTCCTGTAGATTTGCGTAGTAACTTCCCTTCAGAATCGTTACGGAACTTCTTTTCCGTTATTAATGTTGGTACGAAAATTGAAGATCAAACCACAATGGAAGAGTTAACCGCACTCGTCTCTAAAGAGATGCAGATAAAGACGCAAAAAGAGTATTTGCAACATGCGATAAACAATCAAGTAAAATGGAAGCAGATGTTAAGTGCAAGATTCGTCCCAATCTTTATAAAATACATTTTTATGCGCTATGGGTTTACAACACTAGGGGAGAAGAAGAAGACGATGACTTTAACGAACTTAGGTAAAATTTCGTTACCTGATGAAGTAACCCCTTATGTAGAACATATGGAAGTATTGATGTATCCTACTCCACAAAGTCCGATCAATGTAGGCTCGATTACATTTAATAATCGACTTGTTTTATCTTTTACACGAAAAGTGGAAGAAATGGATGTGATTAGCCTCTTTTTTAAAGAGTTATCGACCATTCACAATTTAGATATTACACTTTATTCAAATGATAATAGGTGATCAAGAGATGAATGACTGTACGATCTGTCAAATAAAAACACCACATCATGTTTGTCCGGTTTGTCAGCATGAGCTGACGTCCGATCCACATTCAGAATCACTTTACCCAGAAGTTCAAACAACATTTCGGAAAAACTCAAAGAAGAAAATCATCTTCTTTATTATGATTAGCATGTTAGCCATATCCATTTTTATAAACTTTACGGTTTCGACAACGGTTCTTTGGTCATTGTATGTTTTAGGATCTGTGCTCTATGCCATCATCTTGATTAACCATACTTTTTTATCAGATGCCCATTCAGGCTCAAAAGTATTGCTACAACTATGCGGGTTGTCTTTGATGCTGATCCTATTTGATATCAACTCGGGTTTTTATCGTTGGTCGATTAACTACGTCGTCCCTTTTTTTGGCATAATGGCGATAACGGTTATTACCTTCTTTCTACTGCGTAACCCTAATGATTTAAAGATTTACTTTAAATATTATTTTTTCCTTTTGCTCATTAACCTTGTTCTAGTTGGACTCGTTAATTCTTCTTTATACTCAACGGTTCAATGGCCGAGTGCGATGTTTTTATTTTATTCTACGTTTATCTTGGGCGGTATTGTCTTTTTTTCTTATAGAAAAATGAAAGTAGAATTGAAGCGTTTCTTTCATTTCTAATTGTTGAGGGATAAACACCTCTTTGTTTATGCGAATAGGATAGCTCAAACGAAACGATACGCAGTTGAAGAAGTAAAAACAAGGAGATCCGTGTATTTCCGTGGTAAGATTTAGCAAGAGGCTTTAAAAAGATGCAGCGAAACGAACGAACACGTGCTTTTTGTTGACAACTCATTCAACGCACCTTTTGTTGAAGAAAAAACGGTTCCGCTTAGAACTTAAATAAAATACGAATCAGTAGATACGATAAAAAGTGAGGATATACGATGATTGCAAAGACTGAAGAGGATTTTAACGGATTAAAAGAAATAGGTAAAATTTGTGGAACGATTCGAGATGAATTAGTCCAGTCTACCAAACCTGGAATCACAACGAAAGCACTCGATGAAATAGCCGGAGTGATGTTTGAAAAAGCAGGAGCTGAATCTGCGCCAAAAGGGATATACGATTTCCCAGGGCATACATGTATTAGCATCAATGAAGAAGTAGCGCACGGGATACCAGGAGAACGGACGATCCAAGAAGGGGACCTTGTTAATATTGACGTTTCTGGTTCGAAAAACGGTTATTTCGCAGATACTGGAATTTCTTTTGTTGTTGGAGAAGGCGAGAAGGGATTACAGAAAATATGTGACGTGGCGAAAGAAGCATTTGATGCTGGACTTAAGAAGGCAAAACCAGGTTCGAAAAAAAGTGGGCTTGGAAAAGCTGCACACAACGTAGCAAAACAGCATGACTTAACGGTCATTAAAAATCTTACTGGACACGGTGTCGGTCGCTCCATCCATGAAGCGCCAGACCATATTTTCAGTTACTACTCCCCTTGGGATGATGAGATTTTAAAAGATGGTATGGTCATTGCCTTCGAACCTTTTGTTTCCACATTGGAAGAGGAAGTATTTCAATCCGATGATGGGTGGACCTTCTTAACCGAAAAAAGCATTGTGGCTCAATATGAACATACGATTATCCTTACGAAGGAAGGTCCGATTATTACTACATTGTAAACGTTGTTTAAAGGAAAAGCTCAACAAACATCTAATTGTTTGTTGAGCTTTTTTTAGTTAGGTTTATCTATTTATTTAACTTTAAAGCTTAAGAAACCGTCGTCTACTGGAATGGTTTGTCCATTAACTGCACTCGCTTCTTCAGTGAATAAGAATGTAACGACGCTTGCTACTTTTTCTGGTTTAATTAGCTCCCCACGCATATGTTGTTCAGCAAGAGCAGCTTTCACTTCAGGAGATTCACCTAGAATCGGTGTGTCAATGAAGCCTGGGGCAACGCCGTTTACGCGAATCCCATGTTCGGCAAGCTCTAGTGCAGCAGATTTTGACATCATCACGACTGCAGCTTTAGCGGCATTGTAGTTAAAGCTACCTGTTGCAGCAACGGAACCATAGATGGATGCAGTGTTTACAATCGTCCCCTGAACACCTAGTTCAACCATTTTCTTAGCCGCATAGTAAATACCATAATAAACACTATGTTGGTCTACATCAATCACTTTATGATAGGATTCTGGATCCATCTCTAGCAATGGTTTGACTAGTCCTATACCAGCATTATTAAAGATACCATTAAATGTTCCAAATGTATCAGAGGTCCAATCAATCAACTGTTTAACCTCATCGCCTTTTGAAACATCAATTTTATAGGCAGACGCATTCCCACCTTTTGATTCAACCTCAGAAGCGAGTTGTTTTGCTGCATCTTCATTAAAGTCAGCGATGACAACCGTCGCCCCTTTTGCAGTTAATTGTAGAACGGTTTCTTTACCAATTCCACTTGCTCCACCTGTGACTACAATTACTTTACTTGTTAAATCTGACATGATTTCATCTCCTAAAAATGTTGAATTACTTATCTTACAAAATGTATTATACGCCTACTTTGTCGAATATGTGTCGAAATATGCTTGTGTTAAAAATTGGCATTAAATAGTGTGTTTGTTTATTCAGAGCTATTTCTCGCTTCATCCATTCAAGAGTGAAGCTGTAAGGGTTGTTCATAACAACCGCTGATTAGAATTAGGGGACTGGAGGGGGATAGCAGATTGTGATTTAAGCCAATGAATTTCAAGGTGCTTGTTCATTAATGAATGACCAGAATACCCTTTTCTGTAGTAATGTTCCCCAGATATCGTCCAATTATTCTAATGTTGTGTTCAAGAAGAATACCATTATCAAAGTAGTGGTATGATGATCTATACATGATAACGAAGAGGGGGAGGCTATGGTAGTTTGCACTTTCGTTTGTGACATGAATCATGTTGGCTTTTTAAAATTAAATGTTGTGAGGAGTATTTCACTATGAATAGAAAATTGGATCATATCAAAAATGCACTTGAATTACATTCAACAGAAAATCGGTCTTTTGATGATATTACATTTGTGCATCATTCTTTAAGAGGAGGGGACCTTTCACACGTCTCTACGAAAACCATGTTTCTAACTCATACAATTGAACATCCATTTTTTATTAACGCTATGACCGGCGGTGGTGGGGATGAGACCTTCTCGATTAATAAACGTTTAGCACAAGTATGCAGGAAATTTCAAATACCTATGGCGGTAGGGTCACAGATGGCTGGCATAAAAGATAAAAAGGAACGGAGAACATTTGAGGTAGTACGTTCTGCTAATGAGAATGGCTTGTTGTTTGCAAATATTGGAGCTGAAGGCACACTTAGCCAAGCGAAAGAAGTCGTAAGTATGTTATCGGCTGATGCCTTGCAGATTCATCTCAATCATATTCAAGAGCTTGTCATGCCAGAGGGGGACAGGGCATTTACAAATCGGTTACATAATATCGCAGAAATTGTTGAAAAGGTCGATGTACCAGTAATTGTGAAGGAAGTTGGTTTTGGCATTAGTAAAGAGACCGTTGAAACGTTAGAGTCAATAGGTGTGCAGTACATTGATGTAAGTGGAAAAGGCGGTACCAATTTTTCTGCGATCGAGAATAAAAGAAGAGATCATTCGAGCATGCAGATCTTTGATCATTGGGGCATCTCAACACCTTGTTCACTAATAGAATCGATTACATGGTCAAAACGTTCTTCCATTTTTGCTTCTGGGGGGATAAAAAATGGCTTAGATGTAACAAAATCATTAGCTTTAGGCGCAAAGCTGTGTGGCTTATCAAGCACGGTTTTACACATTTTAATGAAAGAAGGCGAGGAAGGAGTTGAATCGTTTATCCAAGGGCTTCATGAACAAATATGTTTTATCATGACAGCATTAGGTGCACATTCGATTGAAGACTTAAAACAAACCGATCTAATCATTAGTGGCGAAACGGATCAGTGGTTGTCAAAGAGAGGGATCGATACATCAGTATTTAGTAGGAGAAGTAGCAAGTAACGTATTGACGCATGTCCTCTTCCATTTCCTTTCTAGGGCCATAGCTGGTCCTTTTTTTCTGTCAAAAAGACTATAGGAGCAGGAAGATGGAGTATCATTGCTGAAGATGAGGGGAAGGATATTGAATATAAACCTTGAGCCTTTTAGAGGAGAATGGTTATGATGTTTATCATCTTATTCGTTGGTCCAGTAGGAGCGATTTTATTCGGGGCACTGGGGTATGTCTATTCTATTTTAAGAATCTGTTTATTGTACCAGTCCTCATTGCAGTGCTGACAGTCATCCTCTCATTTTACATTATTTAATAGCTCGTTTCTATTTTGGACAATCGTTTATACATTATTCGCCTTTATTAGTGGCATTCTTATGCATTTCAAATATAAGAAAAGGAAAACAGGCAAGAAGAATGGGTTTCATTCTTCTTGCGAAATTACCAAGATCAACATAAATGGTAAACGCTGTTGATCTGAAGTCAGTAGCCAGTGAACGTATCTTTCTTTATATTGCGGACAGAAATAGAGTGATCTTTCAAGTATTGGTTAACCGACTTAACCATTTCCTTTGAACCTGCGATAAAGTAATGAGCACGATTCTGATAGGTGCGAACAAAGTGATTAATCTCTGGATGCAACTCCTCTCGTGAATGAAGGAAACAAACATCTACTGAGGTACTAGCACTTATCTGTACAAGTTCGTCCTTATATAAGTGGTGATGATCTACGTACAATAACGTAACGTCGTTTGTTCCTTTTCCTTCTGACTCCAATTGTTTTACCATTGCTCGAAAGGGCGTAATGCCAATTCCGCCAGCGATGAAAAGAGTCGGGCTTCGATCTGTCAGATAAAATGAACCTACAGGACCATTCATTCTTATTTTCATTCCATTTTCTAGTTCCAACAAAGCCTTTTTAAATTCACTTGGCTGCTCACTTATTTTTGTTGTCACTTTTATAACGTTTTCTGTTGGCGAAGATGCGACCGTTAATGGCCGTGTAGAATCCTTTATCTTTTTGTGAGTGATTGTAAATAAACCGTGTTGTCCAGCTTTCCAAGTGAAAGGTTCATCCATTTCAAAATGAAAACGATAAATATTCTCCGATTCTGTCTCTTTCTTTACGAATGTGAGTTCATTTTTTTTGAGTATCGATAATGAATCCTTTAAAAAACTCATTGTAGTCTCCTTACGCGTCCTCTAACAGACTGTTCATTTTTTCTACCATGCTTGACCAACCGTATTTTGCGCCATAAAAGGCTTGGTTTTCTTCTTCAAAGCCGGAATGCTCAAGATGTAAGTACGTAATCTCGCCTTCTTGTTTTAACGTCCAAGTGACGATGGTGTTTATTGGTCCGCCTACCCATGTGTAAGATAACGTATGTGGCATGTCAACGACTAAAACTTCGCTCTCTACAACTAGTCCTATTTCATCATTGCGGAACTGGCATTTGTATCCAACGATCGGTCTAAAATTATTTTCCATGACCCATTTAGCTAGCGTATCTGAGTGGGTTAGGGCATTCCATACCTTATCAATGGAACTTTTAAATTGAAAATCCAATGATACATTTGTCATTCATTATTCCTCCAATAGATCTTTTAATAAAAGGGCTTTTTCATTCCAAAATTGTTCGTAAAAGGATACCCAATCTTTTACTTCTTGTAATGGTACTGGATTTAACCGATACCTTGTCTCTCTACCGACTTTACGGATTCTCACCAAATCAGCTTCTTTAAGGATGGTCAAATGTTTAGAGATAGCGGTACGTCCCATTTGAAAATGACCAGTCAGTTCATAAAGAGGCGTTTCGTCTGACTCAGCTAATAAATGAATTAACTTACGTCTTGTTGGGTCAGCGATCGCTACATACACGTCACGCTCTTGATATGCAGTATTCATAATTCCCCCTCCATAATAAGACACTTATCGGTGTCTTATTATATGACGCCGATAAGTGTCCAGTCAACCTCTTTCAATAAATCCTTTTTTCCATTAAGGCGCAAAGTGAGTTTATATTTCTTGAGGATTAGCGGCGAATTAGATAGAATATGGAATCAATTTCAAAGACAAGGTTTTGGGAAGTATCTTTTGAACAAAGTTGCAGAAATAGCAAAAGAAAAAGGAAAAAGTGTCATCTGGTTAGGTGTTTAGGAAAAGAATGTGATGGTATTGAGTTCTATACAAACTTGGGTTTTGTTAAAACGGTTTCCCATTCATTTTTTATGGGTGATGAGGAACAAACGGATTTCATCATGGTTAAGAACATCGAACACGATGAATTCTTCAGTTTGAAAGAAAGGGGATAGAGGAGAAACAGCAGAAAAAGAACGCTCTTTTCTAGAAAAGCGTCCTTATCTACTCGTTATTGCATCAGTTTAGCGATTTCTCCATAGGAAAGAACGCCGTCAGTCATATGATGAAACGATTGTTTCGTTAAAATCTCTTCGCTAATTGTTTGCAGGAGGGTCGTCGTCGCTCGAAACTGAGCCGAACCACAACTAACTCTTTCAATGCCGATCGTCGATAACTCTGCTAACGAAGGTAAAAGGCTTTATCGATAACTGGTTTAATGATTTCGGATTCTAGTAACTTGGTTAGCAAGGTTAACTGCTCTCCACTATGCTTCATAAAAAGGAATGTGTATTGAACATGGTGTTTCTTTTCTAATTTCGTTAATTTAGAACTGGCCAATGAAAATAAGAGTTTCTTAAATGGACTTAATCCATTTTCTTTCGCAAACCGACCATTTGGAATTCCAGAGATTGACACGATTTTTCCGGTTTTCTTTACTGTCTGAAACGATCTCTCTAGCGTATCGCCTCCAATGGAATCAATGACCGCTACCCCATTGGGTATACTAAAAAAGACAAATGTGTGTCATCTCTTATCAAATTTATCTTCAGTTTAGGTCTATCTTGTACAATTGATTAAGGTGAATCAAATTTCTGTATAAAAGAGGAGTATAGTTAAAAACGTGAAGGAGCATAGAATGTCTATCTTGATTATAGATGATGATGTAAACATTAGGCGTCTCATTGCCATACAGCTTAAACAAAAGGGTTACCATACAATTGATGTGCCTGAAGCCAAAGAAGCTCTCGAAATTATTAATCATCCAGATAACAATATAGAACTTGCCATTGTAGATGTCATGATGCCAGGTATGGATGGGTTTACATTAACCTCAATTTTATCCAAAGAATATGAGATTCCTGTTATCCTGTTGACCGCAAAAGGTCAATTACAGGATAAGGAGAGGGGTTTTATGTCAGGTTCAGACGATTATATTGTTAAACCCTTTGAGATAAAAGAACTGATATTTCGTGTAGCTGTAGTACTTAGAAGAAACAAAAAATTAATCAATAAGATTTCAGTAGGCAATGTACAAATCAATCGAGAAACGTACGAACTTGAAGTGGATGATCAAATCTATATTATCCCACTAAAAGAATTTGAGATTATAGCCATTTTAATGGAGCATATAAAACGTCCTGTAAGTAGGGAGTATCTACTCGAAGAGGTTTGGGGTTTGGAACTTGGAACAGAGCAATCTTTAAATACACATATTAATCGAATTAGAGAACGGTTAAAGTTGTCTCACGCTACTCTTATCATTAAAACGTTAAGAGGAATTGGTTATAAAATGGAAGTGGTACAAGAGTGACCTCATTATATAAAAAATTTACAGTAGCAGTGGTCTGTATATTAGTAATAAGTCTAATGATCGGTTTTTTGAGTTCGAATATTGTTTATTATTCCCAGACGAAGAAAGCCGTCAATGATGAAATGGTCTTGGTTGCGACTGATATTGCATCAAATTTAGAACAGAATCATTTAGACGGTGAAAACATAGATAAGTATTTAGAATCGATTAGTAGTCTTGGTTATCAATTACGACTTATTTCTTTCGATCAAGCTGATATGTCATATGGAAAATCTTTTTCAGAAGATGAGTTACCGAAAGAGGTTACTAGAAGGGTATTACAAGAAAATAGCATTTATAATGGAATACTTGACTATCGAAGTCCTCTCCTCATTATGGGTCATTTCTCTAATGATATTGAGAATACTGTGGGTGTACCGGTTGAGATAAACGGAAATTCTTATGCGCTATTTGTTAGACAAGCCAATCATTTGCTTTTTTCCGGTATCCATATGATTTTAATAGGATTTATTTTGACGTTTACTGTGATTAGTTTAATTAGTGTATTCTTAATGGCTCGTTACTTAGTTCATCCAATTGTTACGTTAAAAAATGCGACTCAAGCCATTTTAAATGAAAATTTCTCTTTTCAGTTAAACATTAATAGAAAAGATGAGATTGGAGAGCTTGCACAAAGCTTTCATGAAATGCAAAACCAATTATTGCATAATGATAAAGCCAGAAAAGCCTTTATTACAAATATGTCGCATGATTTTCAATC
Source organism: Shouchella patagoniensis (assembly GCF_002019705.1). GTDB lineage: Bacteria > Bacillota > Bacilli > Bacillales > Bacillaceae_D > Shouchella > Shouchella patagoniensis. The sequence continues at coordinate 4,251,929 of NZ_KV917377.1, forward strand.
CCCTCTACTTAATATCCAAGGATATAGCGGATTATTATTAAATAATGATCTAACTGAAACAGAACAAAAAGAATATCTCGAAATTGTCATAGATGAATCAAATAGGCTTTCTTCTCTTACGAAACAATTGCTCCTTCTTACGTCATTAGATCAAAGTGATTACCCGTCAAATTTTATAGAAGTAAGAATCGATGAACAATTAAAATCAGTTGTTCGTCATAATCGATGGCGACTAGAAGAAAAAGAAATTGAGCTAATCTATCAATTAACACCAACTGTAGTAAAAGTGGATCAGGAATTAATGATGAATGTGTGGGATAACTTACTTACAAATGCCATTAAATACAACCGGAAATTGGGTAAAGTTTGGATCGAAATGAAAGTAGAAAAACAATACCTCGCCGTCCTATTTAAAGACACGGGTATTGGCATAAAAGAAGAGTCGCTTCATTTTCTTTTTAACCGTTTTTATCGTGAACAGCGCGTTCAAGCTGTTGGAGGAACGGGTTTAGGGCTGTCTATTGTCCAGGAAATCGTTTCTCTTCACAATGGGAAAATAACAGTTGATAGCAATGAAAATGAAGGTACCACAATGACGATTTATTTACCGATTAACAAAAATTTTTCCAATAACTAAGTGCTTATTAAGGTTGAGTTTATGTTCACTCTTTATAATGCAGTTGTTCGGTCTATTTCTTGTAAATAGACTGGATCATTCATGTATAAAGAGAGGGTTAAAAAAATGTATAACATCTTCTATATCGTCCATATCATAGGCGTGGTTCTCTGGATAGGCTCTTTTATTACTTTAGGAGTTGTGTTGAGAGCCTTTACAAAGGTTGATTTACCGAAAGAGAGCAGAAAAGCGCTATTTTCACGTATTCAAGGTTGGGTAACATACGGAATCATACCTAGCGCGATCCTTGTCCTCATATCGGGCTTATATATGATCATGCAATTTGAACGTTCGGGATTACCTTTTTATTTAAGCTTTATGGAACAAGCGGGTTCACTTATTATTCTGTTGACGATTATTTTTGTAACGCTTATCAGTAGCAAGTTGACGAAAAAAGTGAAAGGAATGCCTCTAGAAAAAGAACAGACGTTACAGGTCTCGACAAAACGATATGCGAATTACTTACTAACTTCTGCGGTCTTAGGTACCGTAGTCATCATTGTAGTTGGTCTTCGCATCGTTTAAGTCTGAATGAATCTGTACCAAGCTATCGTTTAAAGTGGTTAAAATATATATAACAGTACCAATTGAAGGAGCGTTAACCTTGCACAAAATACTACAACCAATTACTGATTGGGTTTCTACTAAAACCGGAATGTGGGTAACCATTGGCGTATGGTTATGTTTAATGATCGGACTTAGCTTTGGTCCAAACGTAAGTGATCACACAGTAACTAATTTTCAATCTCTTCCTGATGATGCGGAATCGATTATTGCGGATGCTAAGATTGAATCCCTTTTTCCAAATGAACAAGGAACGCCAGGAATTCTTGTTTTCCATAATCAAGCACAAGACATAGAATTAGAAGACGTAACTGCCATCGTAGAAGAAGTAATGGAGGCAGATCTACCTGGAATTAGATCCATACTCAATATTAGTGAAATGCCAGATGAGGCTCTTACAACATTTATTTCCGAGAATGGTTCCACCTTTATTATACCTTTCGAACTTGAAAACGACCTAGGTGGTAGAGAATACGCTGAAATTAATAAGCAAATCGAAGAGATTGGAGTAAGTTTATTAAACAATGAAACGGAATTGTTTATAACGGGTCCCGTTGGGATTGCAGGAGATACGTTAGAATTATTTGAACGAGCAGATTTCATTCTATTAATAGCAACAATCGGGATCATATTAGTTTTACTTATTGTCATTTATCGATCCCCACTTTTAGCTGTCATCCCGTTGTTGGCGACCGTTATCGTTTATCAAATTGTTAACAAAATCTTAGCATTAATGGGCGAAGGTGGATTAGTCATTAATAATTCAACCACTTCCATTATGAGTATCCTCCTGTTCGCCGCAGTGATTGATTATTCATTGTTTGTTTTTTCGAGGTATCGAGAAGAGCTTGGGACTAATGAAAGTAAATACGACGCGATGAAGTCAGCGATGAGAGCGACTGGGGAACCTGTTTTTATCGCTGCGATAACGGTATTAGCAGCAGTCTTGGTCTTATTCTTTGCCGATTTTCGAGATTACCAAAACTTTGCGCCCGTATTTGGAGTGGCATTGGTTGTTATTAGCCTTGCCTCTATCACACTTGTACCGGCACTCTTTACACTATTTGGTCGTAAAGCATTCTGGCCAAAAGTTCCAACGTATCTCGAAACAAAATCAGCCTCCCCGAAAAAAGGATTCTGGAACAAATTCGCTAAATTTGTTGTTCGTAAACCTGGACTCGCGGGTGGGTTAGTAGGGATTTTTCTACTTGTAACCGCAGGTAATATTGTGAATGTGGAGTTTGAATTCGACAGTGTGAAGAACTTTCCAGAGGATATGAGTTCGAGAGTGGGTTATGAAATTGTAGAATCTCAATTTGATAAAGGACAATTGGCTCCGACAACGATATTAGTGGAGTCAGAAGAGAGCATCGATCAAAATCAATTAACCGCGTTAATAGACACGTATACTGAGGAAGATGAAATTTCGAGTATCAATATAGTAAACGCCAATGAGGATTTTTCTGCTGTCTCACTTAGTTTATCTTTAGCTGTAAATCCTTATTCGACAGAAGCGATGGATTACATTGATTCTCTGAGAACAGATTTTTCAGATCGTCTGGATCAGGAATCGATTGATGCGAATGCCTACTTTACGGGAACAACTGCAAAGTTGGTAGACGAACGTAGCGTTAATAATCAAGACATCATACTCATTGTGGTGGTAGAAACGATTTTAATTTTAAGCTTACTTGTTGTCTTAACGAAATCAATTAAGATGGCTTTTTATATGATGGCGACGATTTTGCTTTCCTATTTATCAGCGATGGGATTAGGAATCTTTCTCGTAGATGTCTTATTTGGTTTTGACGCCATAAGTACGAGAGTCCCAGTGTATGCATTTGTATTCTCTGTCGCTTTAGGTATCGATTACAATATTATGTTAGCATCACGCTTTATTGAAGAAAGGAAGCAATATCAAGTTAAAGAAGCATTAGAAATTTCCATTGCCAATACGGGTGGAGTGATATCCTCAGCTGGTCTTATTTTAGCAGCGACATTTGCTGCGTTAACGACCATGCCGATTGCCGATTTGTTTGTCTTTGGTTTTATCGTCTCAATAGGAATTTTAATAGATACCTTTTTAGTAAGAGGAATGCTGTTACCATCGTTAATCCTATTATTTGAGAAAGATCATAAAGATAAGAAACCGTTAAAAGAGAGAAATTAAGCATTTTAGGAGTAGTGACGGAACAATCGAAGGGGTTTGCTCCTTAATACCTATTGAGCAATACTCTAAGTGACTTAGTCTATTAATAAAAAGCAATACCGAATTTCGGTATTGCTTTTTTCGAGTTTATTCAGTGAAGAGTAAAGGGAGCCGCGAATGGTACGAAAGACACTTTATTTAGAGGATTTTCCATCAAATGGTGTACATTAAAGCTTAGTACGTAAGGACTCCTACGATACCATCCTGCTCTAGCGAAGCATCCTTTTGAAAGGCGATCACATTGTTTAATGTTTCTTGTCCGAATACGCCATCAACAGCTGTTGGATAGCCCGCTTCGGTTAGCTGTTCTTGAATGACTTCCACAATTTCCCCTTGATCACCAATCATAACCGGGTTTTCAAAATTTGGTAAATCGTTTTGTACATCTTCTTCAATGCTATACATTAATGCTTGATACGTAAGCACACCAATAATTTCATTTTCTTCTAATGAAGTATCAACGCATTTACGTTGGTTAACGTGTCTTGACCGAAGATGCCATCTACAGACGTTTCATACCCCAATCTAGTTAATTGCGTTTGGACCATTTCCTTTCGAATGAGTATTTGTTTCCCTTTCAATAGCCTGATTATACTGGTGATAAACGTACATCAACCTTTAAAAAAAACTTCCATCAACCTTAAATCGTTTATGTTGTTTAGATAGGAATCGATTCTCTACAAATAGGAAATGGTTGTCCCTAATGAGATGAGTAGATGACTGGAAGATGTGCTACCAAGAAGAAATGAGACCTGAAGTGGTTTCCACAAAAATATTTTAAAATCAAAGAAGTTCATTAGGATTTAACATTTACATTGTAAGGTTAGAAAAAAGAGAATCGATACACGGAGGATCAAATGGGGAAACCACAGGTAATCAAAAAGTCGGATACAGCTTCATTTTATCAAGTCGTTTGGCGATGGCATTTTTATGCGGGGGTCATCTTTGCTCCATTTTTATTTATTTTAGCGTTTAGTGGTGGCGCATACTTGTTTAAGCCGCAAATCGAATCCTACTTATATCAAGATATGCTTGTTGCGGAAACAACAGTAGATACGCCACTTAATTATTCGAGGCAGGTAGAATCTGTAGTAGAAGCCTTTCCCGAGGCATCGATCTCATCCGTTGTCATTGATGATGATCCAAGTCGTACAACAGAGTTTGTTGTGAGTGAAAATGGAGTAGGATCTTCTGTATTTGTGAATCCATATACAGGAGACATTCAAGGGAAACTGAATAACGAGGAAAAACTTTCTGAAGTGTTTAAGAAAATACATAGTGAATTGTTGATCGCTGGGACGGTTGGTAATCGCATCGTCGAGCTGGCCGCATGCTGGGCAGTCATTTTACTCGTGACAGGCTTATACGTTTGGTGGCCGCGAAACAGACGGTCTATCTGGGGAACGATCTTACCGCGATTTTCAAAAAAAGGGAGAGTGTTTTGGCGCGATTTGCATGCTGTACCGGCGTTTTGGTTGTCTCTCTTCATCTTCATTTTAATTGCAACAGGACTGCCGTGGTCAGGTGTGCTTGGACCTCAAATTCAAAATGTCGCTGCAACACCGCAATACGCCTATAGTTTTGGGGAGAAACCGGATCCGATTACACGTACAAAAGATGTTGTTGACGATGTCCCATGGGCAAATGAAAATGTTGCTGTTCCATCTTCACCACAATCAACTTACATTCCATTGACTATTGATGAAACGGTAGGCTTATTTAATGAGCGTTCCCTTGTCTTACCTTATACACTTTCCATGCCGATGGGGGAGCATGGCGTCTACACGGCCTCCCATATGCAACAACCTGTTGATTTGGCAACGTTGCATATGGATCAATACAGTGGTGCGATTTTAAGTGATGTACGTTTTGCCGATTTCTCGTCTAGCGCAAAACTAGTGGAAGCAGGCATTGCTTTACACGAAGGACGATTATTCGGCTGACCAAACCAATTGCTCGGTCTACTAACTTGTTTAGGATTAATGGGGATTGTCGTGACATCGCTTATCATGTGGAAGAAGCGTAAACCAGCAGAGAAAATAGGTGCACCACCGAAGTCAAAAAATAAAAGAACCACACGAATTGTCTTTTTTATCATGATTGGTTTTGGTATTCTTATGCCATTAGTGGGTGTCTCTTTAATCGTTATTTTCCTATTTGATCAATTTATTTGGCCGCTTCTTTTAAAGAAACGACATTCCAATGAAGAGAGGAAGGCATTATGAAAAAATTTCTTGCAATTACTTGTTTAGCTATTTTTATAGGCGCGTGTTCTGAAACGGAAGCACCAACGACTCCGCCAACCGAAACTGAATCGATTGAGATCGGAGAGTATGATGCTGGCGCTGCTGAAGCTTCGTATCAAGCGAGTTGTATTCGGTGTCACGGCGATCAACTAGAAGGTGGCAGTGGTCCGTCATTAGTGGCAAATGGGCTGGCCCCTTCAGAAATTGAAGACATCCTAGAAAATGGAAGAGGGTTTATGCCGCCCCAGTCACTGACTGAAGAGGAACGAGAGAACGTAGCGAATTGGTTGGCTGATCAATAAACGTGCAGATGGTGCGAACAAAAGGGATAAAATAGAGAGGGCGAAAAAAATGAAAAAACAAATGATTACCGTACTTGCTTTTTGTGGAGTGGCGTTTTTAGGAGCTTGTGGAAATGAAGATGCCAATGATCCACACTTGGTTCCTGAAATTGTCGATGCTCAGATTCAAGTTCCTGAAACAGTGAAGATTGGAGAGGATACAAAGCTGAGCGTTCGGTTAGCGCAAGGAGAAGAACAAGTTGAAGATGCGCATGAAGTCGTTTTTGAAGTGTGGAAAGATCAAGAGAGAGACAATGGTACGCTTGAAGAAGCCCCTCATCAAGAAAACGGTGTTTATGGAATTACTCATACGTTTGAGGAAGATGGGATTTATATCGTACAAACACACGTAACGGCTCGGGATATGCACGTGATGCCCAAGCAGATGATTGTCGCAGGTGATGTTTCAGAGGAAGAAGTAGAAGCATTTCAAGAGTCTGAAGGCAACTCCAATGATGAAGAAGAAAGCCAACATCATCATTAAGGTTTAATTTAATTCAACTCGGAAAAACCGGTGTGAGACCACACCGGTTTTTTTACGTTGCTTCATACCATATCGTGATAGTTGTTCCTTTATTAACTTGACTGTCCAGTTGTCAAAGAAAACAATGAAACAAAGCATTCGTCATCAAGTAGGCATGATCTTTATGGCACCACTACTCTTAGGTCTATTGCATGGTGGGGTTGCCTTACTAGCGTTTTCTAACCTTCTCCAAATGAACTTATGGGTGCCAATCTTCATTTGGATGGCTGCTTATACGGTCATTTACCTTGTTTATTACTTTGTAACCATACGGAGCTTTAAAAAAATCGTTTTACCAAACGAATAAGGAGGCATCTTTTATGAAAAAGACTACCGGTTTCATTTTAGCCATTTTTTTGATCATCGTTGCGGCGGTTGTGATTCTAGCAACCTTTGATTTTAATCGCTTTAACAAAGACAATCTGTATGTTCAAATTGACGAGTTAGTCGAAGTAGAAGAAACGGTATTAGATTCAGGTGAAATTATACAGCGCTACTGGTGTGTTGCCTGCGTTTGATGAAAGAAGGAGATGAGATAATCGTTGAATTTTCCTCTGCAAATGAACTGCGGACCGATGCCTATCTCATGCTGTATGTGAGGCATGAGGACGACGTGACCTCCTATAAACGAGCTCGATTGTCTTTAAAACGGATCACGCAAATACGAAAAATTTAAAAATACCCTTGGATGAGCAAGGGTATTTTTTGCTGAAGCGATTGCTTACCACGATCGTTTAACGGATTTTCCTATTCGTGACAGCCTTCCCAAAGCACTCACTCAAAAAATATGATAAACTAATCTCTTGGATAGTGACGTTGAATAACTGACAATAAAGGATTGAGTAAATAGATGAGTGTGTTGACAGTAAAGAACTTAAGTCATGGATTTGGTGACCGTGCGATTTTCCAAGATGTCTCCTTTCGTTTGTTAAAAGGGGAACATATTGGCTTAATTGGAGCGAACGGTGAAGGTAAGTCGACGTTTATGAATATCATCACGGGCAAATTAATGCCTGATGAAGGAAAAGTGGAATGGTCGAAAAAAGTACGTGTTGGTTATTTGGATCAGCATACAGTGCTTGAGCGTGGCATGACAATGCGCGATGTGTTAAAAGGCGCATTCCAATATTTATACGATATGGAAACAGAAATGAATCAAATGTACGACAAGATGGGAGACGTTACACCCGAAGAGCTGGAGAAGCTGCTTGAGGAAGTAGGTGTTCTCCAAGATATTCTCACAAACAATGATTTCTATACGATTGACGCAAAAGTAGAAGAGATTGCGCGAGGTTTAGGGCTTGATGATGTTGGCTTAGAGAAAGATGTTGAAGATTTGAGTGGTGGTCAACGGACAAAAGTGTTGCTAGCGAAGCTTTTACTTGAAAAACCAGACATTCTTCTTCTGGATGAGCCAACAAACTACTTGGATGAGCAACATATTGAATGGTTGAAACGTTATTTACAAGAGTATGAGAATGCGTTTGTTTTGATTTCCCATGATATCCCGTTCTTAAATAGTGTAATCAATTTGATTTATCATATGGAAAATCAAGAGTTGAATCGCTATGTCGGTGACTATGACCATTTCCTTGACGTGCATGAAATGAAAAAGCAACAACTAGAAGCCGCTTATAAGCGCCAACAACAAGAGATGTCCCAACTAAAAGATTTTGTGGCCCGCAACAAAGCACGTGTTTCCACACGGAACATGGCGATGTCGAGACAGAAGAAGTTAGACAAGATGGATGTCATTGAACTGGCAAAAGACAAACCAAAGCCGGAATTTAACTTCAAAGAAGCAAGAACGACTAGTAAGTTGATTTTTGAAACCAATGAGTTGGTGATTGGATACGATGAGCCATTATCAAAACCACTAAATTTACGGATGGAACGGGGCCAAAAAATTGCTTTAGTTGGAGCTAACGGAATAGGGAAAACAACCCTTCTGAAAAGCCTGCTTGGCATAAATAAGCCCATCTCCGGTACAGTGGAACGTGGCGATTACCAGGAAATTGGCTACTTTGAACAAGAAGTAAAGGACTCTACGAATACGTGTATTGAAGAAATCTGGCAAGAATTTTCTTGGCTTGGACAAGGGGAAGTGCGCTCAGCTCTTGCAAAATGTGGCTTAACGACCAAGCATATTGAAAGCAAGATTGTTGTGTTAAGTGGGGGAGAAAAAGCAAAAGTACGCTTATGTAAATTAATCAATCGCTCATCAAACATCCTAGTGCTTGATGAGCCAACAAACCACTTAGACGTTGATGCGAAAGCCGAGCTAAAGCGTGCCTTAAAGGCATATAAAGGCAGCATCTTGCTTATTTCCCATGAACCCGAGTTTTACCAAGACATCGTAACGGAAACATGGAATTGTGAAAACTGGACAACAAAGCTTGTTTAATAAGAAAATGGATAAACGAAAAGAGCCACACATTGATAACCCGATGTGTGGCCTTTTTTGTCGTTATTCTTGAATGAAATCAACATACGCATCATCATTTCCAAGCAAAGCGGATAACCTAGTTAACTGATGAGTTAGCGTATCTAATACATCAATGCCCAACCAATCCCCAGGTAAGAACTCTGGTGGCAACATAGGGTCTGAATGTAATAATTCGTCTTTCATGTCTTTTAAACGTAAGTAATGGTATCGCTTTTTTTACAGAGCTTTTTGATTCATTTAACAAATATCGAATACTGTTAGTTGTTTACGTACAACCTATGCGATAAGCTTTAATAAGCAATATGTGTAAGGATTGTCTTGTATGTATTGACAGTCAAGAAGAGTGTGAGGAAAAAAGGAGAGAAACAACAATGACAACTTTTTATCAAGCAATTGAAAACCGACGTTCTTATTACGCAGTGAGTAAAGAAGAAGTGGTTTCATCTGAACGCATTCAGGAAATCGTTGAGCATGCTGTAAAATATGTTCCTTCTGCTTTTAATTCGCAATCAGCACGTGTATTGGTTCTTTTCGCGAATGAACATGATGCTTTTTGGGACAACACAACGGCTCTATTAAAGGATATTGTGGGAGACGGCGATTTTTCAGGAACGCAAGCAAAAATGGATGGCTTTAAAGCTGGTTCTGGGACTGTCTTGTTTTTTGAAGATCAAACAGTTGTTGAAGACTTACAAGAATCGTTTGCGCTTTATGCCGACAACTTCCCAGTTTGGTCCGAACAATCTTCTGGCATGCTTCAATTTGCCATTTGGACGGCTCTTGAATTGGAAGGTCTAGGTGCTTCGTTGCAACACTACAACCCAATTGTAGACGAAATGGTGGCAAGTAAATGGGATATTCCTAAATCGTGGAAGCTTCGTGCCCAAATGCCATTTGGCAAACCAGCTCAAGACGTTGGTGAGAAAGAATTTAAACCATTAGAAGACCGCGTAAAGATTGCCAAATAAAGAATAGATATGTAAAAAAAGAGCCATTGGCTCTTTTTTTGTATGCTTAAGTCTATAAAATTTGGATGGTTTAATTATGATAGAAAGTACAAACTAATGATTTTGCAAAAATTTAACCAAGAAGCGTTCGCCGTCAATGAAACGATATATCAAGATTCTTATCCATTTACTATTGATGCTAGAACAACAGAAGACCTTGAACTTTCCATTGAAGTGCTTAAGGAAACAAAACAAGTATCCATGAAAGTAGGTTCACAACTACAGAGGACACATGTTATTATCTTTGTTATCTCCGCAATTCTATTTTTCATAACGGGACTCCGTATCTCGCTTAAGGAATTAAATAACCAGAGTCAAGGTCTTAACCTTGGCTATTTTTAAATGCATTGAGGCCCCTAATGGGTTGTAAACATACAAAATCGTTCTAGAATGCGGCTTGAATAAGCTCACAGATTCCTTTTAATTACATATTATAAAAGGCGCTCATTTTTTAGTGGAAGGAGGGAATTTTGTGAGTAAGTGTAGTAAATGCGCAAATAAAATTTGCCGATGTGCTAATATTCAGCATTTTGAACGACCTTCTCGTTTGGTATGTCCAAATTGTCCAACTGGGGCTACGGGTCCTACGGGTGCCACTGGTCCCTCTGGTGGAATTCCTGGTGGGACGGGAGCCACCGGAGCCACCGGAGCCACCGGAGCCACCGGAGCCACCGGAGTAACGGGAGATACAGGAGCAACGGGAGTAACAGGAGAAATAGGAGCCACCGGAGCCACAGGAGTAACCGGAGCAACCGGAGAAATAGGAGCAACGGGAGATACAGGAGCAACCGGGGCAACAGGAGAAATAGGAGCCACCGGAGTAACGGGAGCAACCGGGGCAACAGGAGAAATAGGAGCCACCGGAGTAACGGGAGCAACTGGAGCAACCGGGGCAACAGGAGAAATAGGAGTCACCGGAGTAACGGGAGCAACTGGAGCAACAGGAGAAATAGGAGCCACCGGAGTAACGGGAGATACAGGAGTAACAGGAGTAACAGGAGCAACCGGGGCAACAGGAGAAATAGGAGCCACGGGAGTAACGGGAACAACTGGAGCGACTGGAGCGACTGGAGATATAGGAGCAACAGGAGCAACCGGAGCAACCGGGGCAACAGGAGAAATAGGAGCAACAGGAGCAACCGGGGCAACGGGAGAAATAGGAGCCACCGGGGCAACAGGAGAAATAGGAGCAACGGGAGCAACAGGAGAAATAGGAGCCACCGGAGCCACGGGAGTAACAGGAGATACAGGAGTTACCGGGGCAACAGGAGCAACAGGAGCAACGGGAGCAACAGGAGAAATAGGAGCCACCGGGGCAACAGGAGAAATAGGAGCCACCGGAGTAACGGGAGATACAGGAGTAACAGGAGCAACCGGGGCAACAGGAGTTACAGGAACAGGTTTGGCTGAGTATGGGTATATTTATAATCTGAGTGCTCAGACAGTCGCTATCGAAGCGGATGTAATCTTCGATACAAATGGTATTCTTACACCAGGGATCACTCATACACCAGGTACAACTCAAATTGTCATAACTACCCCAGGCGACTATGAGATATCCTTTTCTGTATCAGGAGTTGAACCGAACCAATTTGCATTATTTTTAAATGGCGCTGAAATCCCAGGAACTGTGTATGGGTCTGGAGCAGGAACACAACAAAACAATGGAGAAGTTATAGCAACCATTTCAGCAGGAGACGTTCTTACCCTTAGAAACCACACTTCGGCAGCGGCAGTCACACTACAAACTTTAGCTGGTGGTACACAAACAAACGTAAACGCATCTGTAACGCTCAAAAAACTGGATTAATTAACAGGACTTAGCGGTTAGCTAACTTATTAAGATAACGAATGGTAACGTTTTTTAATTCTATTTTTTTATGAGTGTTGATCTATTTTGTGCGTTTTATTATTTGTCGGACCCTAACCACAGATTGTTCAATATCTATGACAAGGGGAATACGACAGATACACTCAATGGTGATGTTTCCATTTATACAAAAACATCTAACACTAATGCACCCCAAATTGGTAGACGCAACTAGCAATTGGAGGTGCATTTTTTAAAACCGAGGATGAGTTGGATTCCTTTTAATGCAGATAGAACATTTTTATCGTGATATAGCTTCTTTTAACAGAATTAGATAGGATACATAGGAAATCCCCCTTCTTTTTGAGTAATCGCACCAAAAAAAAGAGGGATTTACAGTAGTGCCAACAAATTACGATTTGTCATTTGTAGAATTGGCTCAATGTGCGTGCTTAGTCCATACGTATACTTGGGTGTTGAACCTGTCATTAGTGTTTTCTTCACCAAATCTTCTGCATGAAGTTCGCTGAGTCGTGTTGAGAGAATACGCGGCGTTGCCGTTTGCAACAATTGACGTATAGCATTAAATTCATTGTAGTGAAAGTGGAGGGCGATTAACACTGGCCAATTCCACGCTTTCGCAGCAAGGAACCCATGGCTCATCTGATGTTCAGAATGTGAGATGACAAGGGCAGCTTCTTTCATGAAGCGTCCTTTCTCGGTAAGTTGGTATTCAGGAAGCAATGGATGGTTTCGCTCAAAAGGAGATAAGTGGTGAACAAGCCCTGATTCTGTCATCATTTTTAAATTGCTGCTGAGCCTAGAGGGCGCGATCTGCAAGTTGTTTTTTAACGGGGTGAATCTGCCCCCAGATTCATCTAATGACAGTAGTATGGGAATGGTCCATCTTCCAGAGAGTTCTTTCGTGATGTGAACGATTTGAGCGACTTGTTCCATTACGACACCATAAGTGTTTGGGATAATTCCAGATTATGTCCGTCTGGATCTTTAAACGAAATCAGCTTCACATAACCAGGAATCGTAGAAACGTCTCCGTTAAATGTAATTCCCTTTCTCTTTAGTTCTTTGACGGCATCCTCTATGTCCTCTACTTCGAAAACTGCCGCTGCTGTGGAAGAAACGATTTCTTCGGCTTCAGAGAATCCAATAAAGCAATCTTTTGTATTGGTATGGACACTTGCCATACCACTTTCTTTGTCATAGGAGTCTAAATTAAAACCTAACTGCTCCGTATAAAACTTCAATGTGCGCTCGATATTACTGACACTGTACCACAATGTAAATCCAGGTTTGTACAAACAGAAACACCCCTTTAAATTAATTATTTGATACCGAAATTATACCGAGTATATAATAGAGAGTCAATAATTGATTTTTCAAATAATGAGGAAGATGATTAGGAAAGGATAGAGAATGTTGAATCGTTTAATTTACCCTTTAAATGTAAAGCTACCCATTAGGAGAAGTTAACAAGGGTAGCTTCATTCATCACTTATGAGGTTGAAGGGAGGGTTAAGTTAGGGTGTTGTCATTGAATTGAGCAGAGAAACGCTCTTCGATATAGTTTTTTGCCCATTTGCACCAATTCAAGTACATCTCGGAATAACGGATTCCATATTCAACCGTAAAAATTGTTCCGATATGTTGTTTTGTATCGCTTTGTTTAAACTGGTCTTTCCAATGGGTTGTCATCTGTAAAATGGTTTCTTCTCGCTCGATTACCTCAGTTAACAATTGCGTGATCTCTTTAATCGTTAAGACGTGAAAGGCAGACGTTTTAATTAAAAATTCATCTTTAATTTTTGCGGGTTTTAAAGGTTGTCCAATGACCCAATCAACAAGTTCTTTTCTTCCATTATCCGTTAGTGTATAAATTTTTTTATTTGGTGAAGTATCTTGAATGATTAATTCATGTTGAATCAAGTCTTCATTTTCCATTTTATGCAACTCTGTATAGACTTGGCTATGAGTCGAATTCCAGAAATAAATCATTTGTTCTTTAAAAATCCGAACAACATCATATCCCGTTACTGGTTTTTTGGAAATGATGCCTAATAAAGCGTAGCGTAAGCTCATAAAAAACCACTCAATCCTTTGAAATTTGTCCATATGTTGAAATTATAGCACATCATCTTGACGTTACGAACGATAGGTGAGTTAATATAACTATAATAACATATGTTGATTTAGACATATGAAAAGGGGGAGGACAATGTATGACATTCTTTATCAAGTTCATATAGGGACTTGGGCACTATTACTGATTATTATTGTTTTAACGCTATTTTTCAAGAAAATGATCTTAAACATCATCTTTCGTATCATATCGGTCGTTATGCTCGGTTCAGGAATTGGTTTAGCGGTTTATTTATCGTTTCCGTTTGTTTTCATATTGAAATTAGTTATCGCTATTTTATTAATTGGTACAACGGAAATGATGATTAAAAAAGAAAATCCTAGAAAAGCGATTGTTCATCAAATACTAATAGGAGTTATGTTCCTTATCCTTTGTTTAATTGGATTTGGGGTCATTCGGTTTTAATTTATGATAAAAAAGATAGTTAATAAAAAAACGCTGCTTATCCTCGGCTGTATTGTTTTGATCTGTTTATTGTCCTTTTTTGTTTGGACACAATTTACCTATAAGCTAATTGACGATCCAACGATTGTATTGGATGAAGAGGTTCAATTGGAGAACGATTGGCTCGTCTACACGGTTGATGATGCGACAACAGGACTGATTTTGTATCCAGGGGCAAAAGTGTTACCAGAGGCGTATGCCTATTTGGCGCAAGAAGTTTCAAAACAAGGGATCTCCGTTGCGATTCCGACTGTTACATTGAATTTACCAATCGTTGATCAATCGAAGGCAGCTGAATTCATAGAACGCAATGACGAAATGGAATGGTTCATCGGTGGACATTCAATGGGGGGAGCGGCAGCAGCGATGTATGCCGATCAACATTTGGATAAAGTGAATGGACTCATTTTGCTAGGGGCCTATGCGGCAGACAATGATGATCTAAAAAACTCCGATCTACCTGTGCTATCCATAAGTGGGTCAGAAGATGGATTAAGTACTCCTGAAAAAGTCGAAAACATGAGCGATTATTTGCCTAACACAACCGAATTCGTTGAAATTGACGGTGGGAATCATGCGTATTTCGGTGTTTATGGAAGTCAATCAGGGGACAATGAGGCTGAAATCACAGTGGGTGAACAACAATCGATTATCGTAAAAACCATGGTTGACTGGATAAAACAACATCAAACAGGCAGTGAAAAACCATGAGGAAATTAAGGATTTTTTCGATTGTCACTACAGTTGTGGTATTGTTTGTTCTCTTACAAGGATCAATTGTCACGAAGACTGGTTCTGGGCAAGGGTGTGGGACGACCTGGCCTCTCTGCTTTGGAGATGTCATCCCGCTAAACCCTACACTAGAAACAATCATTGAATTTACACATCGTCTTATTTCCAGTGTTGCAGGAATGATGGTGTTGATCTTATCATTTTGGTCTTGGCGTAAACTAAAGGATATAAAAGAAATCAAATTTTTTGCGATTTTAGCTACAGCGGCCATTATCATTCAAGGCTTAATGGGGGCTGGTCAAGTCGTTTATGGTCAACCTCCGTTAATTATGGCCCTTCATTTTGGTTTTTCAGCTATTTCACTTGCGGCTGTTTTTACGATCACGCTTTTCACATTTGAAAAAAAAGAAAGACCTTTAAAAGCGACCGTCGGGAAAGCCTTTTATCGATTCATTGTCGCGATAACAATTTATGCCTATGCGGTTATTTATACTGGAGCATTTGTAAAACATATGGGAGCCGCGACAGTTTGTACAGGCTTTCCAATGTGCAATGGAGAACTTGTTTTGTTTAGCGAAGGAATGATTGTATTTGCCCAGATGTTCCACCGATTATCAGGCATGCTTTTAGCACTTCTCATTGTCGTATTATTCATATGGATTGTTAAAATGTATAGAAGTCAGCGGTTTTTGTGGTGGATCGGATGGTTTTGCTTGTCACTCGTGGTGATTCAATTTTTGAGTGGCATCAGTATGGTTTTAACGTATAATCAACATTTAACAATTGGCATCATTCACGCATTAACGATCTCGATTCTTTTCTCCGTGTTAACTTACACCATTGTTGTGACGAGAAGAAAATAGAAACGAAGTAGGAGCATGACTTCTAGAGTATGTAAGAAAACCGATGTTCTTTAGAACACCGGTTTTTCTTACATTTCACTTTCGTTTTACCACATCGGTTCGCTTGGTAAGGGTACGAACTATTGATCGTTTGTGCCTAATGTCATTCCACCATCTACAACAATTTCAGCCCCTGTACAGTAAGAACTTTCGTCAGATGCGAGAAAGGCAGCAGCTCTAGCAATATCAATCGGTTGTCCGACTCTCCCTAATGGGATGGACTGGTAAAAGGAGTGAGATGTGCGATCATCCTCCAACATTTGCGTTTCAATGCCGCCTGGATGAATCATATTAACCCGGATTCCTTTTGGTCCTAACTCAATTTCGGCTGATTTAGAAAGCGCGACAACTGCGGCTTTTGTTGACGCATACGCGGAGGAATACCGTATCGGCGCAAAAGAAGAGACTGACACATTGTTAATAATGGAGCCTTTTTGTTGCTTTTCCATTTGTGGAACAACCGCTTTTATTCCTTGAAAAACATTAAGTTGATTCACATTTATTTGTTGTTGATACTCTTCGATCGTCGTATCCATTAACGAATTGCGAATCAACACGCCAGCGTTGTTCATTAATACATCCAATTGATTGTATTTCGCTACAAGCGATTGTACGGCTAGTTCCCACTCTCTTTCTTGCGTTACATCTAGCTTTACTGGTAGCGCATGATCCTCTCCGATTTCTAACGCCACTTGTTTAGCTTCTTCCAAGCTTCGTGCTCCGATTGCGATTTTCGCTCCAAGATGCGAGGTGTTTGGCAATTCCTTTTCCTTGGCCACGATTGGCTCCTGTAATTAAAATAACGTGATTCGTTAAGTCAGGCATAATGACTCCTTTGTTTTTGTCTCATTTGTGTTAAATTGGCAATAAAATCATACGTGTTTTTAATAAGTAGATGTCTCTAATTACACATAAAAGTACTCTTACTTATACATCATAACGGAAAACATACGTAGAGGAGTGACTGAATGAATCAGGCAGTTTTTTTAGATCGTGATGGTGTGATAAATGAAGTACAAACAAAACGAGTAACGTTTGTGAACAAACCTTCTGATCTTTATTTACTTGATGGTGTGAAAGAAGCGGTTCGGCTTATGAACGCTGCCGGATTTTTAGTCTTTATCGTCACAAATCAAGGCGGAGTTGGACTTGGTTACATGAAGGAGAGCATGTTGGTATCGATTCACAAGAAGATGGTCGAACAGTTCGCCTCAAGTGGCGCAACCATTGATGGGGTTGCGTATTGCCCTCATAAACCACACGAAGGGTGTCCTTGTCGAAAACCGGAAGCACAGATGATCCAAGAATTAGCCGAGAAACATGGCATTGACTTACGTACAAGCATCATGGTTGGAGACCGTGAGCCGGACATACAAGCAGGAAAGAAGGCAGGTTGTCAAACCGTGCTAGTAAACGCCCGAGGTGAGGACGATTTTGGGGCAGACGCAGTCTTTTCAACCTTACTTGAAGCCGTTCCGTGGATTTTAAAAAAACGTAAGTGAGAAATTGTAGTGAAAATGCGTGGAAAACAGGTAGGATGCATAATGAGATGGCTGATCATACACACTATAAATAAAAAAAGTAAGGAGCTATTATGATATACGATATGTCTTATGGCGAGGATTATAAGTCTCTCCCATTGTCTTCCATTGGTGATGGAGTGACAATCCGAATAAGCCAGGATGTTTTCTCTTATACAAACAAGTTTGTCAACGTTGTCTTTATTGGAGATCCGAAACAAAGTGAGTACATTGTTATTGACGCAGGTGTACCAGGAGGATCAACTGATATTGTCCAGGCAGCAGAAGCGATTTACGGACATAAAAATCCGAAAGCAATCGTCTTAACACATGGCCATTTTGATCATGTTGGGTCCATCATTGAATTGATTGATCGCTGGCAAGTCGACGTTTATGCACATTCATTCGAAATTCCCTATCTTATTGGAGAAAAAGATTATCCACAACCAGATCCATCCGTAGAGGGTGGATTGCTAGCAAAGATTTCTTCGCTCTTTCCGAATGAATCCATACAAATTCAAGGTCATGTTTTTCCATTAAATGAGGATGGAACCATTCCGTTTGTTCATGATTTTAAATGGATTCATACGCCTGGCCATTCACCTGGTCATATTTCGCTTTTTCGTGAGCGGGATAAATGTTTAATTGTCGGGGATGCGTTTACTACAGTTAGGCAAGACAAACTATATGATACGCTTATTCAGAAAGAAGAAATAAGTGGGCCGCCAAGGTATTTTACAACGGATTGGGACCAAGCACTTCGATCCATCATTGAGCTGCAAAAACTCGATCCAGACGTGGCAATAACCGGACATGGGGTACCCATCTCCGGTGAATATTTGAAGAAAAACCTAGACAAATTAGTGGAGAATTTTAATGAAGTATATAAACCTGACTATGGCAAATTTATAAATGAGTAACAGGTAGAAAAAAGTAGACATTCGTCTGCTTTTTTGTTTGCAGAGAGATGAGTGCTACGGCTAAATAACATGTTTTTGTATGATCGTTAGGGTGTGCGATAATAAAGAGAAAAGAGGTGCCGCGCATGAACGGTGTTGTTACGACAGACCTTATCTTTATGCAAGTTCAAGAAGAAGAGTTAATGCAAGAAGAAATTAGGACGATTGATCGGTATATAGTAAAAAGCGATTAAACTATTTAATCGCTTTTTTTTTTATGTTTATTTTTTGCTTAAGTGATTACGAGTTTACGAGCATATCCCTAAATGTATACATAAAGGATTCAATCGGACCAAAAAAGTAAGTACCATTGTCGTGTGTGAGTGAAAAGACAATTAATACTGTCGAACACATAGTGCTAAGTAAGGCAAGAGGCTTGCTTGTAGAAATGATACCCTCTGTTCTTTTTTATTTGATGGTTTTTATTCATAAATTAGCGATGTTAAAGAGTAGGTAAACAGCACCGCTAAAACTAACGGGTTATAAGGGGCAGCGTCAGGAAAATGCGGATTTACAACGCTAAGCGCATTTTCCTGACGCTGCCCCTTTCCTGACTTTGCATCCCGATAAATAATCTCGCAGCCGTATTCTTCTAACTCTTTAATCTGACGAGCAATATTTTGACCCTCTGTACTTACTCTGGCGTAACCTATGTATGCCATTATCGTTCCTCGTTTCAAATGTCGAATTAATGAACAACCCTAAATGAACATTTTAACCCTATATAAAATGCAACATTTTATGTGTACTCTTAGGATATACTTAAAATGAACAAACGTAAACCTCTTTATATGTCATAAAGAGGTTTATAATATATTTATTCAAAAAATCAGTATATCAATTTTGTTACTTTTGATTGTTATGTAAAAAACAAACGGCTGCAAAGAAAATCGGAGGAAAAGCTATATTATCAGTTTGAATCTCTATTTCAAACATAGGTTTTGCAAAATTTAAATTCCTCTTCCCTTTAGCTATTAGTTCACGCTCACCGGTATTTTTAAATATCTTTACTTCCCTTAAAGATGTCAATTCAGTCTTAACTTCAAATTCTCCTTGATTCGATTTAATTAGTAACATTCTACCTACAGGTTTCTCTTTTACTTCTCCAATTTCAGAACCATTCTCTTTTATCACCCACTCTGTGTTAGTCACAAAAGCCTTTACCTGATTTCTTAATATAAATTCATAATTCTTCTCTTCAGAGCTTGCCTTAACATTAGAAACAAAAGTAGATGATACGTGCCGCCCTATTTCCTCCAAAATCTTATTATTGTTAAATCGATTTAATGTACCGATGGATTCATCGTCTTGATTATTGACCCTTATTTCCTCAATGTTTGCATTATATTTGGGAAGCTCAAAGTTAATTTGCATGGCAATCCCTCCTGTTTTTATTCAATGATGTTAATGAAAAGGCTATTTTTGAATTGAATTCTAAATACTATGGAAAAGGACAATGAAATCCATATTTCATTGTCCTTTTAGTAAGATAGGCTTTCATCACAATCTGTTTATTATTTTTTGATATTTTATTAATACGATGAAATCACATTTTTTTAGGTTATCTAGATTCAATTAAACCATTGTATTATGTGTAGGAAAAGAATCACTACCACCATACTGAGAAACTGTTTTTGCACTGATTTCGGATGCAAAAATAGCGGCCTCTTCATAGCTCTTTCCTTCATTAAGAGAAAAGACCAATGCTCCAATATATGAATCACCTGCGCCAGTTGCATCAACGGCTGTTACTTTTTTGGCTGGAACATGAATAACGGAGGTTCCTTGCGCTACAATTGCGCCTTTTTCTCCTAGTGTTAAAATGACTGCCTTTTGAACACGTTTCAGTAAGTTTGAAGCCGCTACTTTTGCTTCATCAATTGAATCTACAGAGGCATTCTCCATATAAGCCGCTTCCGTTTCATTTACAACAAGAATGTCTACCTTCTTTAAGGAATCTTCTTTTATGGATCGTGCGGGTGCATTGTTTAATACAATTTGACAGTTGGATGACTCGGCAATATCTATCACATATTCTACAACATGATCAGGAACTTCTTGTTGAAGCAATAGAAATTCGCAGTTTTGAATAAAGTTCTTTTGTTCATCAATGTCTGACTCGGTGAGTAAATGGTTAGCTCCCTTAAGTAAGGTACTATAATAATCTCCGTCTGGTAGAAGGTGAACAACGCCTAGCCCGGTCGTTCCTTGTCGTTTGACACCCTCATCATTAATTCCTACTGCTCTTAATGTTCCAAGAAGCGCCTCTCCAAATCGGTCTTCGCCAACTTTTCCTATCATGGCTGTAGATAAGCCTAATTTGGCACATTGTACAGCTTGGTTGGCGCCTTTTCCTCCTGGACCTTGAATTAAATCATCTGCTGTATATGTTTCACCCTTGTAAGGCAGACGATCTTGTTTTAAGACTAAATCATAATTTAAACTACCCACGACAACTACTTGTGGAAATTCCATACGTACCCTCCATTAGCGATAATCCTTAACCGATTCACTGGTGACCATTAGTTTTTGATACGAGGCACCTGAGTTATTTAAGGCAAGGCTTGTATAAAGTGCATCTAGAATACTAAGTTGCACAATTCGTGCTGCTGCGTTTTCTCCGGTTATAGGTGTATTCTTCGCCGTGGAAACAAGATTAACGCTTGCAAATTCAGTGATTGGACTATTCATATAATTAGTCAAACTGATTGTATGAGCCCCTCTGGACGTAGCTATCTCCATAATCCGAAGAATATTTTTGGTTCTTCCTGAATGTGAAATACCTAAAACAATATCGCCACTATTAATTAAAGAGGTGAACATCAATTGCATATGAGTGTCCTTGTACACGTGCGCGAATATCCCGATCTTTAACAATTTATGTTGAAAGTCTTCACATAAGATACCTGAACCACCACTACCAACCAGAATAATCTTTTGATTCGGTTGCTTATTTCGGAAAATCGTAGCAGCTTGGTCAAATGCTGTGTGGTCTACAATTCCAAGTGTATCTTGAATGGCTAAGATGGCATTAAGCATGACTTTCTCTAGAATCACTTCATTTGAATCCTCGGAATCAAAATCGGCATTAATATCTTCATCTTCACCAGAGTAATCATCGTTAGCAAGATAAGACTGTATAGCTTTTTTTAATTGCAGAAAGCCTTGACATTTTAATTTCTTACATACCTTTGTAATGGTTGCTTCACTGACCTGAAGATGAGAAGCGACCTCTCCGATTGTACTTTGCGCCAATTCTTGATAGTTGTTACTAATAAAATGAGTGACCCTTCTTTCTTTTTTTCCTAAAGAAGGCGAGATGCTTCTTGCAAATAAAATTAGCTCTTTACCTGAAGCGTTTACATTCATATGTGCGAGAGTCCTTTCGATTTACGATGTTGTGGACATCATAGCACGTATTAGAAAAAAGGAAAAGTGTATTTTATTTCTAAATATACAAAAGTAAAATATTGAGTGTTATTACAAGGGCAATAAAATATTTTCGGTATCTTTTTTTATTTTTATTTACTTATAAATTAAATGGTCTTAGACTGTGAATGCGAGAGACCTAACGATTTAACGATGATAATTTTAGAGAAGGTGATGGTTTACTTTATGATGTTCTCAACAAGGCTTAATTCATTTAAGACTAAAAAAGAATTATATTTTTCGGCTGATCAGAGTATTACCACGATTGATTTGATCAAAAGAATGGCAACAGTAGAAGGACTTACACATGTAGAGCTTAATTATCCTGAACACTTTGCAACGCATTCCGTTCAAGAAATAAAAGATGCCATTGCGGAAATGAATGTTGAAGTAAGTGGAATTGCTCTTCGTTTTAGTGGAATATACGATGATGGTGAATTTACAAATCTAAATGAAGAAATAAGAAACAAGGCTATTCAAACAACAAAGGAAGCTATTGAAGTTTGCCAAGAGTTAGGCGGGACAACCACAACAATTTGGCTTGCTAACGATGGATTTGACTACTCATTTCAGTTAGATTATGAGCAAGCATGGGTTCAAACAGTTGATGCACTTAGAGATGTTGCAAAGAGCTACCCAACGATGAATATCAGCTTTGAGTACAAGCCATATCAGCCTAGAGCATTTTCATTAGTGGCTGACTTGGGATTATCATTGCTTATGGTAGAGGAAGTAGGAGAGCCTAATGTAGGGATTACTCTAGACTTTTGCCACATGCTTATGAAAAAAGAGAACCCAGCTTATGCACTTGCTTTAGCTGCAAGAAAAAATAGACTAATGGGCTTTCATTTAAATGATGGTTACAAGGATAACGACGATGGATTGATGTTAGGTAGTGTACATCTTATGCAGACACTTGAGTTTATCTATTATGCCAAGAAGTACAACTATGAAGGGTTAATCTATTTCGATACGTTCCCAATTCGTGAGGATCCTGTTGCGGAATGTGCTCAGAACATCAAAACATACAAAGCGCTAGATCAGTTCATTATTGATACCGGTATGGAGAAGATAGAAGAGTTGATCAAAGAAAGAAACGCTATGAAGGTTCAACAATTTATGCTTTCAATACTTCCACAGCTTCAAGTAGAAGTATAAAGGCAAAAGGAGTTAATAATCATGCTGAATAAAATTGGATTACCCCGTAATTTAATCTGGGGATATATAGGATTAATGTTTTTCATGATTGGCGACGGAATAGAGCAAGCATGGATAGTTCCTTATCTAGTTGGTGAAGGGATGTCTGTTACCAATTCATCATTGCTTATTACCGTTTATGGGGTATCTGTAACTATTGCAGCATGGCTATCTGGGGTCTTTGTCCAAACACTGGGCCCCAGAAAAGCGATGCTTCTCGGTTCAATTACTTTTTTAATTGGAAGTATTGGATTTATTGGCGTAGGAATGACAACGCTTAATTTAGGTGTTATGCTTCCGTTTTATGCGATTAGAGGGTTTGGTTATCCATTATTTGCCTATTCGTTCCTAGTCTGGATCAATTACAGTGCACCTTTAGATAGAAGAAGTAGTGCTGCAGGCTGGTTTTGGTTCATGTTCTCGTTAGGTTTAAGTGTACTAGGACCCTTCTATGCTTCTATTACAATTCCAGTAATGGGTCATATAAACGTTTTATGGACAGGAATCATTTTTACAGTAGTCGGTACGGTAATGGCAATTGTAGTTAATAAAGATAAGATCCCAACTTCAGAGATTACGCAATTCTCTCTTAGTGAGTTGATGAAAGCGATCACAATATTAAAGCGACCTGTGATTGCATTAGGATTAGTTGTTAAATCAATTAACGGGTTTGCTCAATATGGACTATTACTATTTCTACCTTTATATCTAGCTGATTTCGGATATTCCACTACTGAATGGCTACGCATGTGGTCAACAGTATTCACTGTAGCTATTTTTGCTAATGTTATATTTGGATTCTTAGGTGACAAGTGGGGGTGGAGAAATACGATTAGATGGGTTGGAGGATTCTTCTATGCCTTTGTACTAATTCTTGTATATTTCACCCCACAATTGGTAGGTCATAATTACTTGGTAATGACCTCTGTTTTAAGTCTTTGCGGTGTAGCTATGGCAGGTTATGTACCGTTATCGGCACTATTCCCATTACTTGCTCCAGACAACAAAGGAGCAGCCATGTCTATTCTTAACTTAGGAGCTGGATTAAGTACATTTATTGCTCCTGCCATCGTTGCCTTGTTCTTCCAACCTTTCGGAGCTGGTACGGTTATATTTATCTATTCTGGTTTTTACGTACTAAGTGCAATACTAACTCCATTCCTAAAAACACCTGAGGAGCAGTTAGAACAAAAAACACTTACAACTAAAAATACTGCGTAAAATACTTTAAATGAATAGGAGTAAATGTTTAAGTGGTGAAGACTTTCTTCACCACTTAAATTTGTTTCTTCCTAAGAGTGTGTGCTATGGATTGAAAAGTTGCGATTACAATTATCATCAAAATGATTACTCGAGATAAGGATAGACCAACAAAGTTGCTAAATTCCTCTACCGACTCAAGAACGTGCTCTTTCCTCTTTTGTATATCAATAAACGGATTAGTAAAAAGATCGATCTCGCCTTTTTTTTCTGGCTTTCCATCCATGACTTTGACCAATCGTATTATACTGATAGTTAACTTTTATTTCCTTCATTTTTTCTTCTTATTAATGTGCGTTTTTGGATTCCTGTCATTTCCTCAACTTGCTTATATGTATGAGTCTCTAGTAATTTCAAAGCATGTAGCACCTGTTGCTTTCTTGGACGTCCCTTTCGAAAATCCGACCACTGCTTTGCAATTATTTTTCCTTCCTGTGTCCTTTCAACAATTATATCCATCTCAAACTCAGCAAATGAACTCATAATGAAAAATCAGACGTCCAGAAACTGTATCCTCTACAATTCCTATATTTAGTATTTAAACTCTCACAACCTTATCAAAAAGTGTCCGAACAGTCCTATTTGAATCGACTGTAGACCGAGCAAAACGATCCAGCTTTGTAACGATCATTGTATCCTTTTAATTCTTCAAGAAGTTTTTTGAATTAAATTCTGGTCGGTCTTTTTTTGTTCCTGTAAATTTTTTCGCAGCCTTCTTCTTCTAAGCGATTCAATTGCAAATCCAAATCTTGTGAGACAGTACTCACTCTTGAATATCCATATAAAGGAGATAGAGGAGTAAGGAGTAATTAATGGCTATACGATCGCAAAATAATTTCAGCAACTCATAATTTAATCTATGTTCACTAAAGAAAAAAATTAAGGTTCTCATTCAACACACACTTAAATAAATAAACTGAAAATTCCATCATCAAGTGTCGTAACTTTAAAGTTATGACACTGCTTCGCTAATAGTTGACTATAATTGTATTGCTTAGATGAATTAGAAAAAGCGTATGGCGATGTACACTTTCATAGGTAGTTTTTCGGTATTGGCAGTAAATCTGATCTATAGAGATAAAAATAAACACAAAAGTAATACAAGCCATCTCCTTATTAGTAATTTTATTTAATAATGGAATTTAATTTATGTCATTCTATTTTTATTGATGGGATTAGACATTTTCTTATTAATCATAATTTTTAGTCATATATATAGTTGTTTCACCCTACAATTAAAGTTTAAGAAAATATGGTTAGTTGTTCTCTCTATAGCGACCTTATTGCTGATTATGTATTTTATTCCACATGTGATTCTTTATTTCGAGGGATTGAATTATTGATATTAGGTATATTTAATAAAGCAAAGAGCCGAGAATTATATCTAGGCTCTTTGCTTTTTTTCTTATAAAATCCAACCACACCATTAAGGTTAATAACTTTAATATCCTCTAGTACATTCTTTCCGATTATCGCCAACTGAACTTACTCCATTCGGGGTTTCACCATCTCATTTACTAATCAATTGAACATATAAAGTAGGCTTCTTGCATAAAAAATTTGTTTCTTGAACAAGTTAGGATAAACAAACACAACAGCGAGGTCTTCCGTCTATGTTCATTCGTAAAAGCCGAAAGAAAACGGATCAAAGGGAAAAAAATCAAGATTCTACTAACGGTTCACAAAAAGTTATGGACAACTCTACCTCGGAAAATCTGAACACCATCAAACAGCGAACCGGAAACAGCCCAGACATTATTACTCGCACGTTGAAGCTCGACGATCGTCTTGATATTTCTACAGCCATCGTCTATGTAGAAGGTCTTGTTGACAATCCAACCATTAACGATTTTTTAGTGGAATTTATGGAGAATAAAGATGAATGTCAGAGAAAACTTCTTGGAGATGACGCATTAACGATTCTTTCTGAGGAACTGGTCTCGCTCGGTCATGTGAAAACGATTAAAGACTGGGATGGATTGTTCGAATCCTTATTGTCAGGAGACACCGTTATTTTCGTTGACGGGAAAAGCGAGGCGCTGATTGCCAGCACCAAAGGTGGGGAAAGACGGCCCGTTGAGCAACCTAGTAACGAGGTAACCATTCGAGGTTCCAAAGAGGGGTTCACAGAATCAATGGGGACAAATATCTCTCTCTTGCGTCGAATCATTACGAATCCAGATCTATGGGTAGAGCCGATGAAAATAGGCACCCAAACGAAAACGGCCGTTTCGATCATGTATATGAACGGCATTGCCGACAAAGATATTATAGAAGAAGTGCGTAACCGATTAAAACGGATCAACATCGATAGCATTCTTGAGTCGGGTTATATTGAATCACTGATTGAAGATGAACCCCTGACTGTGTTTCCGACAATCGCTTTTACAGAGAGACCGGATGTTGTTGCAGCAAATCTTCTTGAAGGAAGGGTTGCGATTTTTGTCAATGGAACGCCGTTTGTGTTGCTTGCCCCTGCGTTATTCATTCAGTTTTTCCAGGCGCCTGATGACTATTATGCACGATTTCCGATCTCCTCAGCCATCCGGTTATTACGGGTGCTCATGTTTTCACTGTCACTAATAGCCCCCTCTGTCTACGTTGCCGTTACGACGTTTCATCAGGAAATGATACCCACACAACTGCTTATCATTATCGCAGCACAGTCCGAATCTGTCCCATTTCCAGCAGTTGTCGAGGCAATTATCATGGAAGTAACGTTTGAAATTCTCCGAGAAGCCGGTATCCGAATGCCCGAAAAGATCAGTTCGACGATATCCATTGTCGGAGCTCTTGTGATCGGACAGGGGGCGATTCAGGCTGGAATTGTCTCGCCGGCGATGGTTATTATCGTTGCGATCACGGCAATCGCTAGTTTAGCAACCCCATCCTTTAACATGGCAGTCGCTGCCCGTTTGATACGATTTGGCTTAATAATAAGCGCTGCGATCGTTGGTTTTTACGGCATCCTCCTTGGATTAATAATGTTGATTGTTCATTTAGTCAGCCTGCGTTCAATGGGCGTTCCTTACCTGTCACCGCTTGCTCCATTCATACCAGCAAACTTTGGCGATACGCTTATCCGCATGCCACTGTGGAAATCTAAGGAAAGACCAAGACTCATTAGCCCAGAGAATCGAATTCTTCAAGGCGAAAACCAGAAGCCACAACCTCCTAGAGCTCGTGGAATGGTGAGGGCTGATACGAAAGAAGGAGAGTAGAATGTTGCGTAAGTGGGGTTTTCTTTTCATCATGTGTATAGGTCTCACAGTACTTTCTGGATGCTGGAGTAGTGATCAGTTAAGCGATCTGGCCATCGTTTCTGCTCTAGCGATTGATTTAAATGAAGAGGGTCAGTATTTGGGAACGTTACAAATCATCAATCCAGGAAACATACCCGGATCCCTTCAGGGTGGTGTGGCTGGGACAAGCCCGACGGTTACCGTCTATACCGCTACGGGAGACAACCTGGTTGAAATGGATAATCGTATTACATCCAAGATTTCACGAAGGCCTTTTTTCGCTCATACTAGTTTGTTGATTATCAGCGAGGAGCTTGCCAGAGAGGAGGGGATCAGCCTTATTTTAGATGCCCTTGAACGTGGTCTCGAATTCCGAAACACAACGAGGGTCGTGATTGCTCGGGATACAAAAGCAGGGGATCTCGCAAAAGTATTGACAAGCGTTGATAAAGTACCGGCTGAAAACATAAGGAACTTATTAGAATCTGCCGAACTGATAAACGGGTCAACACTAAATGTCAATCTTCAAGAGGTTATTAAATCCCTCGTTACTAAGGGGAAAGAACCATTAATTGGGGGGGCTTCGATACTGGGAGATAAAGAAAAAGGGGGGGGAATGGAGAATTTGCAATCCGCCAAACCCGATACAGTGCTAGAAGCCAATGGCATGGCTGTTTTTAAAGAAGGAAAGTTGATTGACTGGCTCGACGGGGAAAAAGCAAGAGGAACGCTATGGATATTGGATGGTGTCCAAACAACCACTGTGAACGCTGAGTGGGAAAATGAAGAAGAGGCCCTTGCCTATTACGTGATTCGCGAAAAGACGAACATATCCGCGGAAATGAGAGAAGGTAAGCCAACGATTTCAATCAACGTCCGTGCAGAAGGAGATATTCGCTCTGTAAACGTTCCTATTGAATTAACCAATCCTCATGTAGTACTCGAGGTGGAGAAGGCTTTTGAAAAAGAAATTAAGGAAGAGATCGAGGCGGCGATCGAGGTGTCACAGGAAAACAAAACGGATGTTTTGGGCTTTGGGGAAGTGGTGTCTCGTTCTCACCCAAAAGAATGGAAAGTGCTGGAGCAAAAGTGGAACGATCGTTCTTTCCCTGAATTAGAGGTAGAAGTGATCGTAGATGCATTTATACGCCGTACAGGGATGAGAAACAACCCGCATTTTATCGAGAACGCAGACTAGGGAAGGAGGGAAACCATGGAAAAGGCGAAAATTAGTGCCAGTCAACTGTTCGTCCTTATGGTCTTATTTCAGCTGAGTAATGCATTGTTGCTTCCTCTTGCGATCGAGGCGGGAAAGGATGCCTGGTTGGCCATTCTTCTTGCGATGGCAGTTAGTATGGTCCTCTTCTTCGTCTACCATGCGCTTTATCGCTACGATTCCAAGAGCTTGCCGTTCGAATATATGGAGAAACTCATAGGAAAGGTGTTTGGACGCATACTGGCCCTGCTGTACATCCTCTTTTTTATGTTTATCGCAGCAAGAGTGCTGCGAGATTACGGAGAGATGTTGCTGACATTTGCTTATCCGGATACCCCTTTGTTTGTTGTAAGTGCATTATTGATACTTGTGGTTATTTATGCCGTGTATAAAGGGATCGAGGTCATCGCTAGGACAGGGGAAATTCTTTTTGTTTTCATGTTTTTGCTTGCCATTGGTACATGTCTTCTTATTGTATCCTCTGGTTTGGTTCACCTCTCGAATTTGCGACCTATACTAGAGGACCCACCTCGAATCATACACACCGTATTTACGAAAACATTGTACTTTCCTTTTGGTCAAATCGTCGTATTTTTGATGGTTTTTCCTTATTTGAATCAACCAAAGAAGATGAAAAAAACGGGGCTACTTGCGATCGGGGGAACGGGTCTCATCCTCGCTGTAACCATGGCCATAAATGTAAGTATTCTCGGTGAGGATCTAACTGCTCGTTCACAGTTTCCCTATCTGGCGACCATACAATCCATCGAAGTTGCGGGTTTTTTGGAGCGTCTGGATGTGGTTTTTATTGTCATCCTTGTGATTGGCGGTTTCGTTAAGATCAGTGTGTTTTTTTATGGCGCAGTGATCGGCAGCGCAAGTTTATTTAAGGTCAAAAAACCCTCCCAACTCGTTTATCCAATGGGAGTGGTCATTTTACTTTTGTCAATGGTCATTGCCAATAGTTACGCGGAACATATTAATGAAGGGTTAGAGTTCTTCACTCCTTACATTGAGCTCCCGTTTCAAGTTATTATACCCGTTTTTCTTTTGATGATTGCCTTTTTCAAGAACAGGAAAAAAAAGCATATAGCAAATCAGAAATAGGCCCTCGTTTGGTTCTGTAGATGAAGGTTTTTCAGTGGGGAGTGATGAAAAGTGAAAATCCTGGGTATTTCTATGTTGATGTTTATTTTGTTGGTGAGTATTTCTATGGGAATTGATTACCTTTTAGGTTTTAGAGTATCTGTGAACCTGGTGGCTCTTAATCCTTTTTATGTGATGGAGACACCGGAAATCGTGATTTTCTTTCTAATGATTTTTTTCTTGGTTGTTCGTCCTTTGGTTTCTTTTAGTCGAAAGAGGAATAAGAGAAAAAAAGGGAGTTTTTAAAGGTTTTTCTTTTTTCTCCAGATTGCTCGATATAGTTCCCCAATTTACTTATAAAGGGGGCAGACATCTGCATAAAATATGAGATTTTATACATATATCCCCTGCACTTTTCGACGAGAAACTTAGTTCTCTTGGGCTTCCTCATCGGCCGAGGGACCGTAGATTCCCGGCACCGGTATATCAAGAAGTCGCAAGTATACCCCGAGCTGCGCCCGATGGTGGACCATGTGGCTTAATCCAAAGGTGCGGAGCGCGATTGCCCGTGGCTCACGGAGGATGATATGGTCGCCATGGCGAAGCGTCCATTCCTCGTCGAGTGTTTTGTCATCACTTTCGGCGAGCAATTTTTCAAACTTTCCAACGTTCGCGTCGAACTCACTCAGAACGTCAGCGTGTTTTTCCAAAGGCTCTCGCCGCAGCTGCACGGTCGAAAGATCGAACTCCGGGTGCTGTAAAATAGCGATTTGCCAGTTTAGTACGTTGATAAGGTGCGTGGCCAGCCCGCCGAGTGTCATCGATTTTTGGTGTGGACTCCATGACATATGCTCCTCAGGCAAGCGTTCTAGGATGCGACGCGTACTAGTCAGTTCATGCTTTGCGTCACCGACTATCAATTGTTTAACCATAAAGCCTTCTCCTCCTTTATGGTTTAGTATACTATAAATTTCAGTCGTGTGGAAAGGGATTGGAAGATCCTTAATTTAACTACTGAAAGGGTATTTCATACTCTGATACTGTTAAAGAAATGCATGGAGTTCATTCAAAAGAAAATAGTAATATATTTATATTTATTGATGGAATTGTTCCTATTCCGGGAATATACAAAACGAGGACCACTTTAACTTAAATTTAGCATTATAAAGATTTCGCGTAAGATCGTGGGGCGAAGAATTCATTTTATCATTAATAATATTTAAGTTAAGTGGTTAAGTTTGTGACAAAACAAAAAGCAGATGACAGAAAATTGAAATTACGTCAATGCTTAGAAGAACTGCAACTTATGCTCCGAAACCTTCAAATTAAAGAAGAAACAGTTCAAGAAGTTATTTTATATGCTAAGTTAAAAGGTAGATCTAAAGCACGTATTTAAAGCAAATGTATAACAGGTTAGGAATTAACGAAAAAGTATCGGGGTACGGTGGAAGCTCTATTAGCCCTCATGTTCTCGCTCAACAAATCATTTTGCTGGAAGATGAATAAATTAAAGGTATTAGTG
Organism: Shouchella patagoniensis; assembly: GCF_002019705.1. Taxonomy (GTDB): domain Bacteria; phylum Bacillota; class Bacilli; order Bacillales; family Bacillaceae_D; genus Shouchella; species Shouchella patagoniensis. Next base: position 4,283,418 of record NZ_KV917377.1, read on the forward strand.
TTAGGGGGAACTAGGTTTCTTGGAAAGCATATTGTTGAAGAATTAATTAATCGAAATCACGATGTTACAATTTTTAATCGTGGTAATCATCCTGTGCCGTATTCAAATGTTATTCAATTAACAGGAGATCGAGACGGTAACTTAGAAGAGCTAAGAGGGAAAGAATGGGATTGCAGCCATCGATGTTTCTGGCTTTATTCCAAGAACCGTAGATAAAGCAAGTAAGGTTCTAGCAAATTCCATTAGACACTATACATATATTTCAAGTGCATCCATCTATAAAGACTTCTCAAAAATTGGTCTAAATGAAGAAGATGAAGTTAAGAGTTTAACTGATAATGAAATTGAAGAGTTAACCAAAGGAACCGCAGGACCTGTATATGGACCGCATTATGGTGCTTTAAAAGCTGTAGGTGAATTAAAAGCAAAGGAAAATGTACCACATGGTACGCTGGTGGTGCGTTCTGGTCAAGTGGTGGGACCACATGATTGTAGCGATCGTCTACCTTACTGGCTTCTTAGAATGAAGGAAGGTGGAGAAGTAATTGCTCCAGGAGATCCTAAACGGCAAGTACAGTTTATTGATGTCAGAGATTTAGCAAATTGGGGTGTAAATAAGGTTGAACAAAATCTTACAGGTGTGTTTAATGTTACTGGACCATCTTATAAATTAACAATGGAAGAACTACTAAATACATGTAAAGAAGTGTGTCAATCTAATGCTAAGCTAATTTGGATTGAAGAAGATTTTTTGTTGGAGCACAATGTAAAACCTTGGGATGAACTTTCATTGTGGCTTCCTAGAGCATTAAATGGAGCCGCATCTGTTGACAATGGAAAAGCATTAAGCGAGGGACTAACATTTTCACCATAGAAAAACACACTTGAAGATGTGAAGACTTGGTTAGATTCTAAAACAGATGATGATATCACAAACCTGTCAACAGGACTAAATCGGGAAAAAGAAGCTAAAATTATAGATGCTTGGAAACAAACTTCTCATACTAGATGATTCAGTTATCAAATCTATAACATTTTCCAAAAGACCATGCAGGTTCTCTTCGCAAACGAGGGCTTTAGCAAAACAAGAGCTTGTATCATTTAGATACAAGCTCTTGTTGATTTATGTATTGTGACGCAAGATAAGTTTTAAAATTAGTGCAATATAAATCTCGAATTAACACTACTGATTTTACAGCATATCAAAAACGGTGTCAAAACTGTAAAGTTATGACACTGTTCATTATGGAACCTGGATACACTATTATAAATCCTACCTGTTAAATCTTTATTTGAGTTTATTTAATTTAACTGCTTTCATATATATCTAAAAATTCTATCATTAATTTATTAATATCGTGAGAAGAATGTCCTAACCAAATTAAATGCCCCCAAGAATCAATAGTATGAAGTTCTGAATTCGGAATTAGTGCCTTAGCTAGGTTAGGATGTTCAATACTAACTGAACTATCATTTTTGCTGTGTAATATTAACGACGAACATTTTATTGCTCTTAAGTCTTCTTCTCTAACCTCTTTCGTCTGCGATAAATCAATTAGGAAACCATGTTTTGATCTTTGGCGGTGGTTCATCATGGCGATCTCATAGGCATCATTTTCATGTATTTGATTTTTAGCTTCCTTATATTTTAAAGAACTGAAAGAAGAAAACATTTGCTTAAATATAAAGTGAGGGAAAATTTTACTCATATGCGAGATCATCCCCCATGTTATTTTTTCACTTCGAGGATGAAATAGAAATTGTGCTACTTTATATGTACCATCCGTAGGTTTGAGCCATTCCTTTGTAACAGCAGATTGAAGGATTAATGATTTTGTTAAATCAGGAAATTTATTACTGAATTTTATTCCTGTTGGGCCACCTGCTGATATTGCTATTATATGAATTTGTTCAATTTCTAAATGTTTTAAAAGTGCTGCATAGTAATCACATGCACATTCTAATGTTGTTCCAATTTCTTTTGAGGTATTTCCATAACCAGCTCTAGAAGGAGTAATTATAGAGAAGCCATTTTCCACTAGAAAATCGTAACCGAAGTTCTCGTGACAGTTTGAGTGCCCACCATGAAACACCAATATTGGTTTCCCTTCCCCATAAATAGAATACTCGAGTTTCAATTTGTTGATTCTAAATTCTCCATAGGTTCTATTCAAAATGCCAGCCTCCTTCTCAAATGAAATCCTTACTGATCGTAACAAAGTTATAGAGCTAAACCTATAAATAAAAACTAAACATCAGTATTTTTAATTTCCTAATTTCAATTAGCAATGGAGCCGCTCCATTATGTCCTATCTCCTTATTGTTTATATATCTGTTTGTCTTCATATTTGGTATATAACCGTCCTATCGCAAAGGCTTCTAAACCCCTATTAAGGTTAATAATAAATATAGTTAAAGATTAGTATTAGGCGACGTTTTTATTCTTTTTAAATAGCAAAAAAGCCTATCATAAAAGGACATATTTCCTCCTATCTGACAGTCTCCACCTAAATAAAAATATTCATTTTGGTTTTTCTTATAAAAATATTATTAGTGACACTTAGATTTCTGGTTTACCTATTTTTACCATACTTCAATATTTATATTGAGGTATTTTACTGACTATTATCACATCAATGGTCTAAAGAAATTTAAAACTGTTATCATTATAAAGGTATCTATGCGTAATATCAACCTAAACTTCTCTACTTCATAAATCTGGTATTTATAATGAGAACATATTTGGGGGCTGGAATTAGCATAGAAACACGATTCTTGCAACCAATGCTGTAATTATCGTGATTGGTCGCTAATTGTCTTACACTATATAATTTTTTTAAATACCGAGTAAAATTAATTTCACATACCATATTTTAGACAACAAAAAAAATAAAAACCCCCTAAAGAGGCTATATTTTTATGCTTATAATCGAGTTTCTTCTATCTTCAACAACTTTTTCAAAATTAAGAAGAGTGTATCTGAACTTACGAAAAGTTTCTTTACTATCAATTTTCTTTCCATTTAAAAATTGGTTAATTTTAACATTTTCAAATTTTACCACCTTTTTAGAGAAGGAATCGGATTCCACGCAGTTATTGGTTAAATAAACTAGTATCGGAGGACAGAAAGAAAATCAGAATAGAAAAGGAGAAAATTACTATGGAAAGGGCGAGACGTCTGTTCCTAAAGAATTAAGTCGTGAAGAAAAACAAAGAAATAAGGGTGTTGAGATTTCTGAATATTGTTAAAAATTCTTACATAATCAAGAAAGTGAATCAAAAAAAGGACTATCTTTTAACAGTCCTTTTTATATAATACTAAATTACTATCTTATTATTGCGCTTTCTATATTGTCTAGTACCTCTTTGGAGTTACTGAAATTAATTATTAAATAATTTTCATTGATGTACTCAGAAAAAATCTTTTTTCCGTAATGTTTAGCGTCATTAAATTCCTTTTCATCTCTACGAAATGTCTTTCCATCCTTCATATAATTAAGTGTGGATTGATCCAATAAGTCTTCAATTTCACATTCCGTATTTCCATTTATGAGAGGGACAGTTAGTACATATAAATTGTTACTTATATTAAGCATTCTGGTATTTAAAAGTGTATCAATCCTACCTTGTTTTAAATCTGCGTAGTTAATAAATTTCCTAAGAGGCCTTGGTTTTTTAGAAGCTACACTTTCATTATCAAACAGTAAAAATACTGGATTTCGACTTTTAACTTTTAAATCATCCCTAAAAGTTTTTGAGAAATTACGGAATTGACCGTTCTTATCAGAGTAATAATTATATATATTTTGTAATCCTGTATCTCCATCTAATGGTATTCGTAATAAATATGATAACCTTTCAGATTTTCTTGGAAAAGATACCCTGAATTCAAAAGTACCATCATTTTGTTTTTTAATAAGTTCTGGATATTGAGTGTATAAGTTTTTAAGATCTGCTTTTATATAAATTATATCAGTCTTACCCTCAGTTACTATTAGTGGTTTAGGGTTTCCATAAAAGTATCTAAAGAAAAGAAATTTTTGATATTGTTTTTCGGTTGAGCTTAAATTTTGCAGCTTATAATCCTTATACTTATTCTCGCCTTTTAATTCCCGATTAAAGATATCAATTTGATTAATAAAAGCAAATCTACCTTCTAATTGTCCAAGCGTTCCATTTATATTATTAATTTTGTCTATCTTAAAAGAACCTTTGATGTACAATCTATGGGCCATTGATCGAGTATATTTAATATAATCTTTAGGGACGCTTATTTTTTTGTTAACTACATTCCAGTTACAACTTGCCTTGAACCATTAAATTGGACTCTAGTTTTCTTCTGATTTACTCGCAATCCATTTTCATGTATCTCTTTAGTTATCATTTCAATAAAAGACTCTTCTTTAGAAATAAATTCTTTATCATTTGTAGAGAAAGTTAAATCATCTGCATAACGTGTAAACGTCATATTGTATTTTCGGGCTATCTTCTGCAATCTAACATGGTACTGGGATCAGTTAGATCCAATGTATACGGTGTTTGATCGTTCGTCCGAATTGTTTTCGGGTATATGGACACCTGCATATGACGATTTTAAACCATTTTATGAGCTTTACCTTGCAGATGGTGAGAGATACAATGGGACAGGGAAATTGTTCCCGAAAACACCCATTCCAGAAAATCTGCTCTCTATTTCGATGATTCCGTGGACTTCGTTTACGGGATTTAACTTGAATGTAACAAACAATCCAACTCATTTGTTGCCTATTCTCACAGCAGGGGGATTTGTGCATAAAGACGGGTTAATGTATTTACCGTTGTCCTTTCAAATTCATCATGCCGTTTGTGATGGGTACCATGCAGGACTATTTATGAACCGTGTTCAGGAACTGGCGGAACGTTCTGGAGAGTGGCTTTTATAAGAAGGGAACACCGACTGCGTTAGGGTAGTCGGTGTTTTTTTATTTAAAGATCGATGACAGTATTTTTTAGGGTGAGATGTGCTACTATTTACGGGAGATAAAGGAGGGTACTCGAAAAAATAGTATTTGAGTTCGGTCAAAGGAGTTTTTCTATGTACATGATCATACGTTCCTAAGAACAGAGTTTTTTTAAAATTGTCCTAAACAATTAAATCTTAAGATTCATGATTATTTGTTCGCCGATTTTTCCTATTTTTCGTTTACCTGTATCAACAAATCCTACTTTCTTATAAAGCTGTTGTGCAGCACTATTTTTGTAATTAACAGCTAGCACAATTTCATTGCAGTTTTCAAACTTGGTATGAACAAAATTTTTTAATTTCCGCATACCTTTTTTAGCATAACCTTTTCCTTGATGTATTTGATTAATAGAAAATGCTGTTAATAACATGGCATTTGGGTTGTCTGTATACTCTTGGACTCTTTTTGTATTATGTAAGAGAAAGAACCCTACTGGTTCATCGTTCGTTACTATGATCATTCTATGCTGTCCATCGATTACATTTTCTATTTCTTTAGGAAGTGCGGTGAACTGCCCTTGTTCTGGTGGTAGAACGAACCTTCTTAATGCCTTTGAGTATTCATCTTTGTAAAATGTTAATTCAACTTGTTTGGTCTTATGCACGCTATCTCCTCCTTGTTTCATTATATCATAAAAAAGGAACGTACATTCGTCTTTTGGTATATGATTTTAAACGCTTACCCTTCAGTTCTAAAAAGCGTTTAATTAGACTTTCTTCATTATATTCATCTTAAAAAAGGACGTTATGATTTTGTTAATAGCCTGTCCATTTAATGATACAAGAACAAGCATTTCTCTTAAATGAAGAAATGCTTGTTCTCTTTTAATAATCGTCATTACGTTCAAGTAGCTATTTCGTTTCGAAGAACGAAAAACATTATTTAACCGTTTTATGAAATGTCGTAAACAATAATCCAAATAAGATAGCGGCGGATATAACAATGTTTATGCCAAATAATATACGAATACTAAAAAACTCTGCCCATAAGCCACCGGCGATAACCCCAAGCGGCATCGTTAGTTGCACGAGTGTTGCGACAGAACCAGCAACGCGTCCCAGCATTTGATTTGGTGTAACCTCTTGCCTGACTGCATGATAAATTACATTCGATATACTTGTTGAAAAAGAAAATAAAGCAAGAGCAATCGCAATCATCCACCAAGAGGTAGCGAAAGCCAGGACGATAAAAGCGAGCACATCAAAGATGTTTGTATAGGTGTATATTTTTCCTCTTGGAAAGAGTGTTGTTATTTTTTTTACAATGAGCATTCCGAAAAGCCCGCCAACTGCCCCGATGCTTATGTAGGCGCCAACTTGCGCTTCCGTTGCTTGCAGCTGATCCACAGCGAAAAAGACTAACACGCCCATCGTTAAGCTGAAACCAAAGTTTTGAAAAAAGATGACGACCGTTGTTACGCGAAGCAGTGCGTTGTTAAAAAGTTCTTGGAATCCTTCTTTGGCATCTTTCCAAAACGTGCTTTTTTCACGATTTTCGATCCCCTCTATTTTTAGAGACGGAAGCAGTAAGACAAATAGAAGGGTTAGGGTGATAAAGCCAAGTTGTACAGCCATCGTTCCAGCAAAGCTTAAAGAAGCAAGTGTTAATCCAGCAAGCATAGGTCCAATAAGACGGACAGAGGTTGACACGATGCCCAGTTTGGCATTTCCTTCGGTTAATTGGTCTTTATGTAAGACCTGTGGTAGTGCAGCATGCGCCGCGTTTGTATGTAAGAGACCGGACGTAGAAAAGAAAAATCCTAAGAAGTATAAGTGCCATAGCTGCACGTTCCCAGAAAACAAAAGTAAGGTTAAAAGAGCGATTGTGGTCCATTGCAAAACAGCCGCTGTAACAAGCGCTTTTTTGCGATTAATCCGGTCAACAAAAATGCCAGCAGCAACACCTAGAAGCCCACTTGCTAAAAATTCAATTAAACGCATGGTACTAATAAGAAATGCGCTTTGAGTTAAGTCATACATCAATAAGGGGATAATGATGATGTACATGTACAGCCCTATGTTGCTTGTTGTGTTGCTCCCCAATAAGAGTAAAAAAGGTCGATTTTTCCAAAGCGAGCGTGAAGGCTCGATCGAAATTTTTGGTTCTCGATTCTCCAAGTAAATTCCTCCCATCCATTTCTACTTTTACCTTGAAAGTGCATGATTCTTTCCTTTCAAACAGATAATCGTTTTTACTGAAATTTCTTAATAGTTAGCATATATAAAACGATATACTTGAATGAAGCGTACGAAACAGTGAATTTTGTCTCTTGCAACAAAATGTAAATGAAACATTTTTATTATACGATATTTTCATAACTTTAACGTAATTAAACTCGGTAAATTTATTGGGAAATATTTTAAATAGAAGATAGCGAAAGGAAAACCGCTGGCGCGAAGCTGCACCAGCGGTTATTTCTAATTTGAGGACGATTTAGGTAGTCTATCTTTTAAACCCACCTTCAGAGTGAATGACTTGACCTGTAATCCACTCTGCCTCGTCACTTACTATTAATGTAATCGATCTTGCAACATTTTTTGGTTCACCTATTTTTCCAAAAGGAAACATCGGTTTTAATTGTTTTTTTAATTCATCGGACATCCAACCAGTATCAGTCGGTCCAGGGTTAATGGCATTGACTGTGATACCTAACGGGGCAACTTCCGCCGATAATGTAATGGTCAGTGCATCAATTGCTCCTTTTGTGGTCGCATATGCCAACTCCCCAGGCATAGGTCCTTGAAACTGACCAGACGTGAGATTAATGATTCTTCCCCCGGTTCCTTTCTTGAAGCTGTGAGCAAATGCAATACTTAGCATCGTTGTAGCACGCACATTTACTTGATAATGTTTATCTAATACTTCGGCAGTTAAATCAGAGAGTGAATGATTTGTGGAGTAGGCTGCATTATTAATTAAAATATCGGGGTGACCAAGTTGCTCCTGTACAGTCGTTAGAAGTTTAGTTGGTGCATCATACGTTGTTAAATCTAGCTCCATACAGGATACCTTTACGCCACACTGCATTAATTCTTCTTTTAGTTGGAATGGCTCATTTACATCAATGCTCCACGGCATGCTTTTATCATATTCCGTCCAATAGGTAAAAAAGATATGATAACCCGTTTGAGCCAGCTCCCTACAAATAGCAGCGCCAATTCCTTTTAAACGGCTTGCACCGGTCACAATCGCAATTTTTTCATTTAAATGGTTCATTTCTTATTCCTCCAAAATGAAGGGTGCATCCGTAAAACAACAGGAGATAGCGTTTCCCTTAGAATAAATGCCTTTTTAGTTAGGGAGTGTTGAGGAACGAATGCAGTCCTCTAATGATTATAGATCGTCAAATAACCCTCGATGACGAGAGCAAAAAATGAGTTTATCTACTTTCTAATCATTACTGATTCATCCACATTGTATGGTTCAATTCCTTTCAATCTATCTCCGTTTTATTTAGTTTATTCCTAAATTTCGATTTTGTATAGTGATTGTTGGCCATTCGTTTTATAAAAGAAACAGGGAATGGCCGATCAGCTCGCTTATTCATTTCGATAATTGCTTTCGCATTCGGCTAACATCTTCAATCGGTGGGAGTCCGAACATCCGAGAATACTCGCGACTAAAGTGAGGGGGCTTTCATAACCAACTTGGAAAGCGACATCTAAAGCGTCGTCTTCGTTGATCAATAAAAGACGACGAGCTTCCTGTAGTCGAAGTTGTTTTTGAAACTGGATCGGGCTCATTGCTGTTACTTCTTTGATGTCGGTGCAACGTAGCTACGCTCATCCGGGCGATGTCAGCTAATTCTTCTATACGGATGGGGTTTTGATAGTGTGAGAGAATATGTTGGATCACAGGTAGAGCACTTGCCCGTTTCAAGTGAATGCTGCTTAATGATTTCTGCTAACGTTTGCTGTTTCGTAAAATGCTCTTCCGCCATTCTTTCTTTTCCCTCCTGACCGATGTTAAGAATAGTATATAGGAGCTTGAGAGAAATAGGCAATTACGTAGAAGAATTGGCTACCGCTTTGCCTTTAATCTAGCAGATAATAGACGCAAGAGAGTTGAAGGAGGTTGTCACATGGAATACGTAACATTAAATAATGGGATAGAGAGGCCAATCTTAGGATTTGGTGTGTTTCAGATTCGAGATCAAGAAGAGTGTGAACAAGTCGTCTATGAAGCTATTCAAGCAGGTTATCGGCTGATTGATACAGCAGCCTCTTATTTGAACGAAGAAGCAGTTGGGCGTGCAATCATCCGGAGCGCTATTCCGAGAGAAGAACTATTTATTACAACAAAACTATGGGTTCAAGACACGGGCTATGAGAAAACAAAAGAAGCATTTGAACGCTCTTTAAAGAGGTTGCAGCTAGATTATTTAGATCTCTTCTTGATCCATCAACCGTTTGGTGATGTCTATGGATCGTGGCGTGCAATGGAAGAGCTGTATAATGAACGTAAGATAAAAGCTATTGGAGTAAGCAATTTTCAAATGGACCGTTTAATGGATTTCATAACCCATCACCACATAAAACCTGCGGTCAACCAGGTGGAGACCCATCCATTTAACCAACAGCAAGAAGAAAATGCCATTTTTATGAAAGAGCATGACATTCAAATCGAATCGTGGGGACCTTTCGCTGAAGGGAAAAACCAGATGTTTGAAAATGTACTTCTAACAACACTCGCACAAAAACACAACAAGTCAGTCGTTCAAGTCATTTTAAGGTGGCTCATCCAAAGAGGAGTTGTGGTGATTCCTAAACCGGTGCGAAAAGAGAAGATCGAAGAGAAGATTGCGGTATTTGACTTTGCTTTAGACTAGGAAGATATGGAAAAAATCACAACGTTGGATACAAAACAAAGCTTGTTTTTCTCGCACAATGACCCCGAAATGGTTAAAGCGATTGGCACACGAAAACTTGATATTTAAGCAATTCGATCAGCGGCATCCCGCTGTATTGAGTAATAGAGAAAAAAAGAACAGTGGAAGACCATTGTTCTTTTTTGGGGTGGAGGATTTGTTCTTCACGCAAAGGGGTAGAACATACATATTGGTTCCAAGCATAGCTCCTCGTTTTATGTGCACAGAATAATCAAGATTGCTCTCTTATTTAGAACAAAAAGCATGCTTATCTTAAGTTAAATTTATTCTTGACTTGAAGTGAACTCCAGGGAGTAAGATAAATTCAACCGTAAGAGAAGGGGGCTAATGATGACAAAGGACATCTTTGAGAGAGATCGCTCAGGTGAAACGATCGCGCTAAATGATCCAGAATTCCCTAAAATGGCTAGTGCAATTGAACGTGCGCAAAAATTAATCGCAGAATTAAATACAGGGTACCACTCTGCTCTGGAAGTAAGGAGCCTTTTTAGTGAATTAACGGGGACTGAGGTAGATAAGACGTTTGAACTTTTACCCCCTTTTTATACAGATTATGGTCAAAACATTCGAATCGGAAAGGGATCGAGGAGGAATTACGATCGAGGATAACGTGTTAATCGCTCCTAAGGTGAATCTCGTAACGACAAATCACCCGATTTCTCCATCTGAAAGAAGAGCAACAACCTCTAAACCGATCGTTATTAAAAAAGGGGCGTGGATAGGGGTTGCTGCTACTGTTATGCCGGGTATCACAATAGGAGAACATTCAATTGTATCTGCTGGTGCGGTAGTCACAAAAGATGTACCTAATCATGTAATTGTTGCTGGCGTACCAGCTAAGGTGATCAAGAAGATTGAAGCGTAAAAACGTTGTCCAACCATTTCCAAAAAGGATTTAAGAAGTCATTATATTTTCGGTCATATAGGAGGAATTAAATTGGTAAATGTAAAAGCTAGAGCAGTCGGTGGTCCGACAGAATCGTTTAAATCGACAGAAATAACGCGTAGAAATTTAGACAAACACGATGTTCTAATTGAAATCAAGTATGCAGGAATTTGTCATTCCGATATTCATGCAGCTCGTGGAGAATGGGGAGAGGTCCATTACCCACTAGTTCCTGGTCACGAAATCGCTGGTATCGTAACGGAAGTAGGAGGTCAAGTAACAAAATTTAAAGTCGGTGATCGAGTAGGGGTGGGCTGCATGGTAGACTCATGTGGTCAGTGCAGTAGTTGTCAAGAAGGAGAAGAACAGTATTGTGAGGAAGGCAATGTCCCAACGTATGCAGGTATTGATAAGTATGGAGAACATACTCAAGGCGGATATTCCACTCATATTGTCGTAACCGACGGTTTTGTCGTGACAATTCCAGATAATATACCACTTGAGACTGCTGCTCCACTCCTTTGTGCAGGGATTACAACGTATTCTCCATTAAAGAGATGGCAAGCCGAAAAAGGAAAAAAAGTTGCAGTTATTGGTTTAGGTGGGCTTGGTCATTTGGCAGTGAAAATTGCACATGCGATGAATGCAGAGGTTACGGTACTCTCGCAAACATTAAAGAAAGAAGAAGACGGTATGAAGTTTGGAGCAAAGAATTACCATGCGACGAGTAATCCTGAAACCTTCAATAAACTGGCTAACTCGTTTGATTTAATTATAAATACCGTGAGTGCAAAATTAGATATGAACGCATATCTAAACATGTTAGCACTTAATGGGACTTTAGTGAATGTGGGGGCTCCAAGTGAGCCACTTGGAGTAAATGCACTAACGTTAATCGGTAAGCGACGTTCTTTTGCAGGATCGATGATCGGCGGAATTCAGGAAACACAAGACATGTTAGATTTCTGTTCTGAACACAATATTGTGCCAGAGATTGAATTGATTTCGGCTGACCGTATTGATGAAGCGTATGAACGGGTCTTACATTCTGATGTAAGATACCGCTTTGTCATTGATAACAGTACAATTTAAATTAAGAAAAGGCTAACTCATCACATTGAGTTGGCCTTTTTCATGTCAGGACTTGTTGCTCAACATGATTTAAAACCAGTACAAGCGGGAAAAGACAACTTTAACACGATTTGGGGGTGCACGAGATGAAACCATTAGGAATTGTTTTAATTATAGTCATTACAGGCTTAGTTATTGGATCCATTTTAGGCGTACTTGGATTCTTTTAACGTCTTTGTAAAGAGGAGTCGTTTTTAATTTGGTAGGAGGAGAATGAGGGCTACAGAAACTACGGCAGGAATGCTCTTTTTCTACATAGTAAAGAGAGGAAGGTTTGAGCTTACAAAAGCAGGTTTTGGCTACCCAACAAGAGATGGTCAAAGAGCTAAAAAAGCTGAACATTAAAGATAACTGTGAAAGTGTGACCCCTTTGGAACTGGTCAGATGTAGGAGTGCCGTGCCCTCCTACAAGCAGCCTTGTAAAACTAGATTGTTACGTACCGAAGAAACAGCGATGCCTCTATCTAGGCATCGCTGTTTCAAGTCCTATTTTTAACAAAATTGATTTTTGTTTTCTTCTGCCCATTCTCTAAAGGACTTAGCGGGTCTGTTTGTTATTTCTTCAATAGTTGGTAAAACCGTATACACTTCTTTAGAAGGGTTTTTACCCATTTCAATAATAAAATAGTTAATGAAATCTTCATCGTACCCTTTGGCTTTCCATTCATTTAAATCTTCCTCACACCTGCACTTTTTGCCATATTTATTATTTCTTTATTTGCTATAAACATCTCTTCAGTTTGTTCACTTTGCGTTAAAATGAATAACCCTTCGACATGTTCTAAATGAGGGTGTAGTGTTTTTGGTTTATTTAAATCGCCGACAACATAGTGAACGCCTCTTAATCTAGGTGTGTTCTCATTCCTCGTTAATGCTTTCACACCTAGCCCTTTTGCGTTTAACCTTTCGACCACCTGGCTCCCAACTGTCCCTGTGGCACCTGTGACTAAAATGCTCATTTCCAACACTCCTGTTCGATTTTACGTATAACGACGTGGTCATCATCTCTTTCTATGGTTACACTAAGGTGTGGTGTAACCCTATAGTCAAGGAGAATATATGGACACTCAATGGCAGCAGCGTCTAACGACAGGACGATTTGCAAAATGATGAATGGAAGTAAAGATACTCTATGGTCAGAAGGCAAGTATTAATCGCTTTTCATAAATAGGCTATTCTAAAATAAAAGATACATATGAAAGGTTATGTAAGTTCAAAAATAAAAAACGTAAAAACGGGTATGTCTCTATCTTGTAAAGAAAGAAAAGTTGTTCCCTAATTAGGAAACAACTTTTCTTTCTCATTCATTTAGCTCTCTAGCGCTTCAATAATGAGATTTTGTACCCGGTTGTTTGTTAATAGAAGAAGATGCGTAACCTCGGTCACATGAATATTGTTCGCGCCACTGATGCGTGAGAGACTATTTGCGACGATAAGGTCAGAGCTGCTATAAATTGAAGTGAAATCAACACCATTCGGAACTGAGCTCGCTCCTAGACGGTTAGCCCCTCCAAGCGTATAACCTTATCAACCTTTTCGACTCCATTAAGTTGAGTCAGATATCGCAATGTATTGGACCCACCCATGCTATGAGCGATGATATTCACCTCATCAACATCATATTGGCTAAGCACATCATCAATAAATTCACTTAATTGTCTGGAATTTCTTAAATTATTGCCTGAACGATCATCAAAATCAATTGCATGTAAGTCAGATCGGTCATACCCAACACTTCTTAATTTACGTTCAATGCTATTAAAATTATACCCAGCCCCGCCAATTCCGTGAACGAGCACAACTGGCTTATCGAAATCAATCGATGACGTTTCGTAAGCATGAACTTCAGATGTAAAAAAGCCACTTCCTACAAGAGTGAAGAGTATAAAACTTAAGAACGCAAGACGAATTGCTTTCATTAAACCCCTCCTAAAACTTTAGTGATCGTGCAGTTTAAGACTAGCATTCATCGGTTGCCAAACTGCTCAAGAAGCAAATGAGTCTTCGAACGAGAAACCAATTGAAGAAAATGAATTAGAAAAAGAGAACGATCATTCAAATGGTACAGCGATGCAAGTGAAGAAACAACAGCTTATGAAGAGGAGGGAGCGCCTCGTTCTTTTCTACTTGCTGCGCAGTATATCCAAGTTGAAACAGAAGATCAAGTTGAGTTTACGGCAGCATTTTCATTTGAGCGTTTCGAGGAGGAGCTCTCGATGAATGAAAGTTTAACAAGGTCTCTCATAGAGGCTGATCTCTCGGAACAGGACATTCTAGATACATACGTCGACATTGAGGTTGAAGGATCAGAACTTCATTTGTACTTTAATGAAGACGATAACAATTTAGCTGCGACATCTGCGCAATCAAGAATGTTTTTTGACTCCCTCTTTGCGATTAGCGATATGTTTGGAATGAGTGAAGTCTTTTTTTATAATCCCGATGGGGACATAGGCATCACTGTGGCAGAAAGGTTAATTGATGAACCTGCATCTGTCGCTGAAGAGAGGGAACTTACCAGTGGTTACTATACGACTTATAATGAAGAGTTAGAAGAAACATTGTTTATCCCTAGTGCAAAGGTAGATGAACCAGTGGCAGATGAGAACGATGAGCCTCTATCGTTTCAAGCAACAATTGAAACGATGAAGACAATTGACGGGGGAAGTGGGGGACATTCTGTAGCAATCGTTGAAGGAATTGAAGTAAAGGGAGCTACTTTTGAGAATGGTATCGCCACGGTTCATTATACCGTTAATGAAGAGGAGGTCTCGGAAGAAGATCAAATCGTTTTTGAACGGGCTATGCAGTTAACGGCACTCGATTTCCATGCTCAAGAGCTTCATTTGATTAATGAAACGAAGAACGTAAAAGCGATTTATCCGTTGTTGATTGATCGATAAAACAAACGGAAAATGATGAACATTGATGTTCGTTCCGAGGATTTGTTTGATACAGATCTTTAATCTTCCTAAATGTAAGCTCGAAAACAACCACATTGGAGTAGCTGTGGTTGTTTTGCTTGTTTACCAGTCATGATCAAGATAAAAGTAAAACAAATAAATGCATAGAAAGTCGAAAAATATAATTGAACGAGTATATTGATTAAACAAATTTCCGTGATAATCTAAATCTATACTTAGACGCTCTTACTTCCATGTAAATACTCATCATTCTAAGTAATTCATGTTGTATGACTTTTTCCTTTTTCATTTGATAACAATTGGAGGCATAAAAAAAATGGGGAGAAATACGTCTAAACGGTGGTTAGGTGTGTGTTCTGTTGTTTTATTAGTAGTTGTTAGTTTGTTGGTGTGGTCGGTTGTAGTAGGAGGGTTTCTAATTGGGGAGTGAACGCACATCAGCTAGTAAACCATAGATTGGTTAGTCACAACAAGCTCGAAAACAAGATGAAAGGGGCATCAACGCCGTTGAATACAATCATCTTAGCAAGTGTGTTGGTAGTGATTCCTTTGGTTACCATTGTGGCCATTGTGGCTGTTCTTAAGATTCTTAAAAAGAAGTCCGCCTAAATAAACTGTTGTATGAAAAAAGTCGCATCCACGCTCTAGGCGTGAACTGCGACTTTTTAATATCTTTATATAAGAATAATCTGAATAAAAAAGACTCGAGAAAATTTATTGTTCAAAAGTGGATTCTGTGATAAATTAAGAAAGATGCACGTTACCTATATGTCATGTACACACTATTCCTATAATAAGTATACGATACTGGTGGTGCGTGAGTCAACCTTTTTATAATTTTTTTTGAAGGAGTGCTTGCTATGGATTCTAAACGTCAGCAGGAACAAAAACGAGTAGATGTTGTCCTCGAGATGATTATGAGTGAAGCCAACAAATTGGAGAAAGAAACCGCTAGGCGTAAGGATGAAGTTGTTTCGATCCGCAAGTACTTTTGGGATGAGGTTAAAGTCAATACAGATACGTTTGATGATTATTTGGAAACCATTATCGGATTACGCCAAGAGGCTCAAGCACTGTCAGTAAGCCAAAGCAGTCATAGACATGCATCAAAGCGTTTGTCGACACTGCGCCGTATGAAACAGGCTCCTTATTTTGGCCGTATCGATTTTAAAGAAGAAGGAGATTCGGCGAAAGAACAAGTTTATATTGGAATCTCTTCTCTTACAGATGCAAGTGGAGAAGATTTTTTAATCTACGACTGGAGAGCGCCTATTTCAAGTGTCTACTATGATAACGAGCCCGGATTAGTCGAATACGCGACGCCAGGAGGCACAATCAGTGGCACATTGGAGAAAAAATGGCAATACTTGATTCGTGATGGGGTGCTTCAATCGATGTTTGACACGAGTCTCACCATTGGCGATGAAATTTTACAACAGGTTCTAGGACAAGGAACCGATAAACAGATGCAAAGTATCGTAGCAACCATTCAGCAGGAACAAAATAAAATCATTCGTCATGACAAAGGGAGATTGCTTATAGTTCATGGGGCGGCAGGGAGTGGCAAGACATCGGCTGCTTTGCAACGAATTGCTTATTTGCTTTACAAATACCGGGAGCGCCTGAATGCAGATCAAGTGATTCTCTTTTCGCCTAATTCGATGTTTAGTCGGTATGTGTCTAATGTACTGCCTGAACTAGGTGAGGAGAATATGCAACAAGTGACGTTTCAGCAATACTTAGATCGTCGCTTAAGTAAAGAGTTTAACGTTGAGAATGCGTACGAACAATTGGAATATGTGTTAACGGCGGCTAACTCGTCTTCCTATCGTACGAGGCTTGAAGCGATTCGCTTTAAAGCTTCTACTCGTTTTTTTAAAGCGATTGAATCGTATAGGCACTCACTCGAATTATCAGGAATGCTGTTTACGGACATTCTTTTCAGAAGGAAACCAATCGTTACTGCTCAACAAATAGAAGAACGGTTTTATCAGTATGATACAAAACTCCGCTTTCATAATCGACTTGAAAAGTTGCAAGATTGGCTTTTAGAAACAATAAATGAGTTTCAAAAAGAGGAACGGAAAAAGCCGTGGGTGCAAGAGCGTATAGAGCTGCTTAGCAATGCAGAGTACCATAAAGCCCATGCTTATTTAGCGAAAAAGCGAGGCTTTAAACGAGAAACACTTGCAGATTATGAGATGGAGCCAGAAGCACTTGCGGAGTTGATTGTTCAGCAACGTACAAAGCGGATGCGGAAGCAAGTCCGGACACTTCAATTTCTCGATATAAAAGGAATGTATAAGCAGTTGTTTGCAGATCCGATGCAAATCAACCAGTGGATCGAAGGAGAGACACCAGCGGATTGGGAAGCGATCGGTCAAGCGACGCTGAAAATGGTAAACGAAAACAAACTCTTTTATGAGGACGCTACGCCATTTTTGCTTTTAAAAGAGCTGATTCAAGGCTTTCAGACAAATAGATCGATTAAACAAATCGTTGTAGATGAGGCCCAAGATTATTCTCCGTTTCAATTTGAGTTCTTGAAGCGGTTGTTTCCAGTCGCAAGAATGACGGTGCTAGGCGATTTTAATCAGGCCATCTTTGCTCATGCTAGTGAAAGCGTTGATTTTACCAAACTTACTAGCCTTTATGGTCTGAATCAAACAGAGTTGATTGAAATTGTTCGGAGTTACCGATCAACGAAACCGATCATTGAATGTACGCGAAGGCTCGTTCCGAATGGAGACCGGATTATCCCGTTTGAACGTGACGGGAAGAAGCCGGTCCTAAAGCAAGTGGAGAGTCACGATGAATTGCATAGATTAATTGCCGCTAAAGTCGAAGAATTGCGAGGCGACGGTTATCATAGTGTGGCGATTATATGTAAATCGGCTGAGGAAAGCATACGCGCATATCAGTCGATGTCAAACATTGAGGAATTAAAACGCTTAAAAAGTAGCTCAACTGAATATGAACAAGGAGTCGTTGTCGTACCGTCGTATTTATCCAAGGGAATTGAATTTGACGCCGTCATCATTTATGATGCCTCGAGGCAAGTGTATGGCGCTGAAAATGTGCGTCGCATTTTCTATACAGCCTGTACGAGAGCAATGCATGAGTTGCAACTTTATAGCGTAGGAGAGCCTAGCCCGTTTTTGCGAAGTGCCTTGCAGGAGGGGTTTATGGAAGTTTAATAAGAAAACAACCACAGCTTTTTAGCTGTGGTTGTTTTTAGATATCTAGTCTTTTAAACCGGCCGCAAATACTGGTCCGTTGATCGTCATTGTCGTTAAAATTTTCGCCATTTCCTCTGGTGTTTTCTGTTCATTTTCTAATAACCAATGTTGAATCACGCCAATATGGGCAGAGGAGATATAAGCGATATAGTATTCACTCGGTACTAAGAAATGGTTTTCGTTTAAAATGGGATCTTTGCTTCCATAAATCTTGTTGTACATGACACTTCTGAGCGTTGATTGAAACGATAAATCGCCATTAGGTCCTAACAATGCTTTTAAGAACAGTTTATGCTTATGCAAGTAGTGAAAAACATTTGTTACATAAGGAATAATTTTTTGACTGTCCTTATCTAAATGAATCATGACATGAGCGATGTTTATAGAGGCAACTTCTGCTAATCCATGTATAATTTCTTCTTGGCATCTATCCATCAAATCATACTTATCTTGATAATGTGCATAAAACGTACCTCGATTGATTTGTGCTCTCGTTGTTAGATCCTTTACGGTAATTAATTCAAATCCTTTTTCCTCGATTAATTCGGCGAGCGCCCGTCTGATTGCTTCTCTTGTACGAGTGATACGTAAATCAGTTGATTTTTTCATCATTTATTCCTTTCTATATCAACAGTTTTACGGAAGGTGTTCGTTAACGAACACTTTTCGTTTTTTTGCTTATTGAAGTTGTTGTCCCTAAAACCTAAGATAAAACCAGAATAAAAAGACGACACGTTGTCCTTTTATTATATATAAACATAGGAGGACATAAAATGCAGATGGGTAAAAATAAATTGTTTCTTTCTGTTCCGCTTATTGCAGTTCTTGTTTTATTTATTCTCTCATTAACCTTGATTCCTAGTGTGAATCCTCAACCAGAAGATGTTCCAATTGCGATTGTAAATGAGGACATAGGCGTTAAGGTTCCTAATCAAGGAGAACTTTATTTGGGGAATAAAATGATTGAGTTGTTATTAAGTGTAGAAGAAGAGAATTCTGTTGTGGACTGGATCGAAGTAAAAAGTACGGAAGAGGTGATAAATGGTTTGGATGAAAAAGAGTATTATGGTGCTTTCATTATTCCGGAAGAATTTAGTCAAAAACAAGCTTCTTTACGAACGGCTGAACCAACAAGTCCGCACGTTGAAATCATCATAAATGAGGGGAAAAATTATCCCGCCGCTACAATGGTAAATCAAGTTTTAAACGATGTAGTGGAAAACGTGAACGATACAGTGCGTTCTCAACTTCTAGAAGAATTCCAAGCGGAAGGAGGCGACCTTACTGTAAAACAAGTGACAAGTCTAGTTAATCCTATTGAAGCCAAAACAACAAAGGTAAATCAAGTAGGAGAAAATAGTGCAAATGGAAACGCGCCTGTCACTTTTTTTCAACCATTGTGGATGAGTGTTTTAGCTAGTGCGGCGATTTTATGTTTTGTGACGAATAAACAAACAGTTCTTAGTCAAAAAGAGAATGCAAGGCTCGCGTTAGCAAAGGTTCTTATGGGGGCAATTGCTTCGATTGTAATTGGCTTTGCTCTTCCTTGGGTTACAGATGCAGTAATCGGTTTAACAATGCCCAGTTATCTAGATACTGCACTATTCCTAACAATTACTGCTTTTAGTTTCATCTTAATGATTTTAGCTGTTTTATCAATAGTAGGAATTAGAGGAGTTCCGTTATTTGTAGTGTTATTATTTTTTGGTGCGCCGTTATTATCATTAGCCCCGGAAATGATGCCATCCTTTTATGCAAACTGGATTTACCCATGGTTGCCAATGCGATTTATGGTTGAGGGATTAAGAGATCTCTTTTATTTTGGAAACAGTTTATCGTGGGAAATGGTTTCCGTTCTCGTTTGGATTGCTTTTGTTAGTTTAGTGGTTATTATGTTAACGGCTTTAAAAGGAAAAAACACTAAAAAATAGCCCTTGTAGGGCTATTTATTATAGAAATTAATGATAATGATAGCCAACATCCCGGTTACCTAGGTCTTGGACAGGACGATAGTTTTGTGGATAAATCGATTGGAAACGGTCGATCTGTTCACGTGACAGCTCAATCGGGTTATCAATTACGGTCCATTTAACACCTTCATCACATGGTGGAGTTGTAAGTGAGCCATCATATTGAAATGAAGAAAGGTCTGCAGGGAGCAGTTCGCTTGGATCTAGGATCACGAGCTTGCTTGAGCGCCGGTAGGGAAGAAGGTCGCAACTGCAAAAGTAGCGAGCGTCATGATGGAGAATAATTTTTTAATGGGAAACGCCTCCTTTTATAAGTACGTTTCAATTATCCCTTAAAAAAAATCTAGTAATCTATAAGATGGATCATTTTCCCAATATGGAAAGGAAACTATTTTCTTAACCGTAGGGAAGATATTGAGGATCAATTTAGTAATCTATGTTCAATGATAAAGAATATACAATTGGCGAATAAATGTAAAAATCAATCGATTCGCTAAAAGACGTTTTAAATGTTAGGTGGGTGGTATCTGAATAGGGAGCCAATTAGTTAGGGAGGAGATTGTGCATGAAGAAGAAGTGGTTAATGATCGTTCCAGCAATTGCGTTAACGACTGCTCCCATTCACCTTCAAGCAACAGAAGTCTCAGCTGAGGAAATGGTTCAGTCATCAGAAATTCCCCCGGAACTTGAACCGATTTTAGCCGTTGCGCTTGAACATCAGCCCACTTTGCAACATGGCAGTGTGCGTGTAGAGGTAGAGCTTGTTCAAGTGAAACTAAGTCACTTTGGGTATGAAACGGTCAGAGATGGTATTTTCGGTCATGAAACCGAGCAACAAGTTCGCCAGTTCCAACAAGATTATGATTTAGAAGTGGATGGCGTTGTTGGTGTTCACACGTGGACGGAATTGATTGGGGAAGATCGGGTAAGTTTTACTATTGAAGACGCAATTACTTTTGCGGAAGAAGAATTAAATAACGATGACCTCATTTTCTCCAGTAACGGTATTCTTCATGAAGATTCGGATGGAAATACCTTTTATTCGATTCGAGCGTCAAGTCAAGATTTAATTGACGGTGGAGGAACCGGTACTGTCGGTTTTTATGATGTATTTAGCGATGGAACGGTTAGAGAAGCTGAACCAAGATAAATAGAAGGATATGAACGAAATGTCACTGGAATTCTTTTTTAAAAGATTATAAGTAGAGCTATGAAGGTCTTTCATTCAATATTCAGACGGGAGTAGATTTCATGGAGATCACATTCATCTTATTTGTTTCATCAGTGAACCGAAATACCACAATGTCGGAAGTGTTAACAAAAACGATTGAATCTGATTTTCGACCTGTGGCAGGAGATGTCATTGATGATCCTGGATTTGATTCAAGGTTTCATAATGGATACGAGGTAGTAAAAGTGACCATTAATTACACGACGAATGAATGCCTTGTTTCCTTGAGTCCACTCGCAATTGAGGTAGAAGAAATCCAAGTCGATGAGTATATTAAAAAGCTGGAATCAAACGGATGGAGGGTACAAAGCAAATAGCCCTTAGAGTATAAAACTCCGTAAGGGCTATTCAACTTAGGGCTGGTCAATCGGTTTCTACTCTAGAGCTGACCCTTTTTTATGTTTACCAAGAAGGTGTTCCTGTCATTCTATGATGTGGTTGTGTCTTTGGTCTTTTTTCAATGACTAAAACACTATCATAATAACTCATCGACCAAGTGGATGTCGTAAACGGGTTTACTTCTAATTGAGGATCTCTAGAATACCAAGCATGTAAATTGTCAATTAACTTCTTTGAATACTCAATAAAACTATTTGGCTCGTTGTAACCCCCGCCATATTCCCACTCGTAGCTTGTGTGCAAGTCCTCTAAAAGATAAACTCCATTAGGAGAAAGAGCAGGAAACATTTCCTCATAGGAAATCTTTAGCTGATGCATATGGTGTCCACCATCGTCAATGATGATATCAAATGTAGGCAAAGACGATTTGATTTCTCCCCAAAACTCTCTATCACCTTGATCACCAATGATGATATTCACTTGTTCTTCTTCAAACGATTTACAACGAGGATCAATATCGATTCCAACGATATTGGCTTTCTCCCCAAAATAATCCTTCCACATTTGAAGTGACCCACCGTGGGAAACGCCAATTTCTAAGATATTGACTTCTTGCCCAACAAACCTCTCGAAATGACGCTCGTAAATATCAAAATAATGCATCCACTTGTGAATCAAGCGACCGTTATTTGATTCGAAGTAATCCTCTAATTTCCCCACGACGTCACACCTTTTTGTATAAATGTTTTTTATACAGTACGACAGGAAAAAAGAAAATATGCCTATAAAGTTTTTTCCGGTTGAGAAACAAGTCTCAAAAACGAACGATTGATACACTTGCCACTTCCATATGGGCACGCGTGTATTGATTTCTGTTCATTCATCTTAAAAAAAGTGTCAGTAAAGGCAGGGGGAGGCGCCATTAAAAACGACATGTAAAGAATTCGTTCAAAAATTGTCTCCTAAAAGTTTCTAGTTAAGAAGGGAGGGAATATGTAAGTGTTCTGATCATTCCTATTATAAAGATGGAGCGTAGACAGAAGGGAGAAAACGAGTGAAACGATGGCTAACGATCAGTTTGGTAGGTATCGCTTTTATAACTGGAGGATGCGATGGAGCGATGGAAGAAGAACTGCAACCCTCATATGGAGAAAAGAAATGACTTGGACCGCGAACTAGCTGACTATCTTCATTGGTATAATCATTTTCGTCTGCATGGAACCTTACAGTATCAAAGCCCAATTGAATTCAAACAAACTGCCCACAAAAAAATGTCTAAAAAAGTGTTGACGGTCCATTTAGAAGATACTGGAGTGGGAAAGTTGGTAGATAACTTAATTGAATCTGTAAAATCATACCATAGGAAATCGTATAGAGAGGTGTAGGACATTGTTTAATTCCTTGCAGGAAAAAATAGGGTTTTGTATCCTATAAATAAGGAATGTGTAAATGGTCAGAAAATAATAGAGGTGTTGAAGAATGCCCTTGTCAGTGGGAGAAAGGGAGTCAACAAGTGAAAAAATGCCTAACAATAAGTATATTATGTAGTGCTGTATTTATAGGGGGATGCACGATGACAAATGAAGGAGAAAATCCGCAACAACCAAATGGAGAAGAAACACCTAACGATCAAAATGGAAATAACGAAGAACCGTTAGAACAAGATTTAGGCCAGGCGGCAGAGGATGAATTTACACGCGAGTTCCTCGTTTCAACGGAAGAAGAAGAGGAAGGGTTTTACCGGATGCGTGGGGAGTTAGGCGGATTTGAAATGTTGATCCCGAAGGATGCACTTATTTCGGATTTGCTACATGCTATTGAAAATCAAAAAGGGGAAACGCTTATCTATACAATGAACAATGATTTAGAAAAAAAACAGCATGATGTGCAAGTGATGTACATGGGTCAATATCCTGAAGGCACAGAACACAATTATCTAAATGTATTTAAAAGAGAAATGGGATTTGACGGTGATTTTAGTTATACAGAAATAAATGATCTAGAGGCTCATTATGGAAGTTTAGAATATGTTGATGACTACGGTCCGGTAATAAAATATTTTGGCTATCTTTTTTCTAAAGAAAAGGATCAAGCAATTTCATTTGTATTTGGTGCCTTTTGTCAAGGGGAAGAAGAATGTGTAATTGACCTCGAAGAAGAGTCTAAATTAGCAGAAAAAATCATGAATTCAATTCGTTTAAAATAACTAAAGGAGAATTGAAATGAGTCAAATATTAGAGAATAAGATGGTTCAGATGAGGATTACAAATCTTGAGTATAAATTTGATGATATGACAGAAAAGGAAGTTGTTCATAGTATTCAAAGAATTTATTTAGAAGAAACCGGAAAACCACTTGAAGTTAATATTGAAATTGAACGTATGGATACCTATAGTCAACAATTCACATCGGATGCTAAAGGGACTGCTATCATTCTAGACAGTGAGGGAGATGAAGGTGAAATAAAGGAAATAGTATTTATCTCTAGAGGAAGTGAAACAAATAATGATTGGATAGATAATGTCTTTGGGATTGGAGTAGGGACTGGGGGCGCACAATATGCTCGAGACTCTACTACATTCATTGATATAGTTAATGAAAAAAATAAAACTGCCGATAATGTGCCCATCTATTCCTTAGCGCATTCAAAAGGGCATAATACAGTTGCAACAATCCAATTAAGGGATGAATATTTCTCAGAAGTTAATACATTCAATGGAGCGCAATCAAATACCATTCAGCAAATTATATATGATGAAGATTTCCGTTTTGAGGTTAGAAGGAAGTTTAATGTATCTGATTTAGACTCCATCCGCTCCATCCCCCCAGAAGAGCTCGAAGCCTTTGCCAAAGACTATTATGAAGACAAAGGAACGAACATTCATCAGACGCGTTCTACAAGCGATTTTCTTTATGCATTGGATGCTATGCCAGGTATGTTTGTTGTTGGAAACGTTCAAGAGCACCAAACGGATCATGTGAATGATGGGTTTGTCGGAGCAATGGACGCAATATCGAAGGAAGATTTGCAATTGATAAGTCATTTTCTTGCGCCTTATGGGGAGGTTTATGCAGAAGATGGTGTTGATGGATTGCTACAATCCGCCTTAGATGAGGCGTATCAGTTTTACGTGAACAACCCTGAAGCTGATCCGATCGATTTTGATTCCGTTAGGGATTCTATGGGAGGGCTTGTTAAAGGGCTAAGGGATGCAGGCTACTTGTCTGAAGAAGATGCAGAGGATTTGCGTACTGAGTTAATACGGTTAGTTGATGATGTCGAGCCAATTTATGAAAGTATGTATGAGGGAGAGGGCTTTCATCCTCAACGGATGTGGGAGGATTTTGTTCATTCTTTTATGACTTATAATTTTAGTACTAAGCAGCGGATGGAAAAGATCGACGAGTTGTTTGCAGTTGTTGGTGAAGCTGCCTATGACCATCATAGCCTAGAGGCGTTAATGAACGAATTAGCCGTAGGAAAGTCATATCAAGGTGGGGAAATGTATCTTGAACTTGGTGGAGGACCGGGTGGACAAGGACAAATCAAACTAAATCTTTCAAAAACCCTCGATGCCTACGCAGCGATAACAAGGTGCTGGATGAGCAAGATGCGATGTTAGAAAAGTATTTGGGCATAGTGGAGCAAGAGTATACGGAATATTATGAAGGCAAAAAACAGCAACTAGGTTCGCAAATTGCATCCATTGAGAACAATTACAAATCGTATCAAAGTTGGTTGCCTACGTCCTATAGTGGGTTGATCACGAACTTGAAATTTCATGAGTCGTTTAAACCGCTTGTAGGTGCACCGATGGAAGGAATGGCCTTGGCTGTGAGGCAAAACCGCGAAAAAATCGAAACAACGGCTGAAGAAATGCGTAAAGCAGTGGAAGAGGTTTTTGATGTGGAACATAATGTAGCGGGCATGTTTAAGCACTTATCTGGCTAACGGACCCGTTGCAAATTGAAAAAGCGTATGACCGTATGTGCCAAAGGTTATTTGCTTTTTTGACATGCAATGTGATGGGATTTGAACGAATATATGGAGGGGTATAGATGGAATCATTTGGTTATAAAAATACACACAAACTACAAGGGGAAGTGTGTTATGACATAAAGCGTAATCAGGTTGTCGGACATATCCAAAAAATGATGGACGGGCTTGGAGAGTTAAAACAAAAACTGACTGCGGTGCTTGATTCGAGTGAAGGGGAAATCATTATGGCAACCGTTGAAGAAGTTGAGTCGAATACGTTGGAAGGGCAGGAACGGCTCCAACTTGTTACGGATGAGTTTATTCAGTTTCATAGAAAATTTGAAGAGCAAACGAATGAGATGAAGACACAGCCGTATACAATTACGTATACGGAAGTGCCAAAGGTTTAAATATATTGGGAAACCAGCTGATGCCATCTTGAAAGATGGATAAATGTTGGTTACACATTGCTCCAAAAACGATTTAAAACGATGGATAGATCGTTTGGGTTTCTTTATTTAGTTCATGTCCGGCGTCTGTAATCATGACAGACCGGGCATTTTTAATCGATTTACTTAAATGTGCTGATGCCCGTTTATTTACGAAATCCTTACCACTACATACAACGAAAGGTTTACATTGGATCTCGGTGTCTTCTTTCTATTTCACCAAAGAATCCGCGTACCGTGTAATTCAGTCGCTCCAGTAGCTGTATGAATGAAGTCTACATTGCTTGATGTAATTCCTCCTCCAGGCATAATGATAATTCTTCCTGCGCTATAGTCGATACACCGACGAATAAATTCGATATTCTCAACAATGTTTTGATGGGGGCCGTGCATTAAGACGCGCTTAAAGCCAAGTCGAGTGAGGGTGTCCAACGTTTGATACGGATCCTCTACTACATCAAAGGCCATATGAAATGTGGTTTCGAGTCCATCAGCGACATGAAGCAGGCGCTCCATCGCTTCATCGTCGACAACTCCCTTTTCAGTTAAACAACCAAGTACAACCCCATCAAAGCCTAATTCTTTTAAAATGTGAATGTCGCTTTTCATGATGGCTTGTTCTTCTTTTGTATAAATAAAGTTGCCTCCGCGTGGACGAACAATGCCCATCAGCTGAACGGATACGTCACGACATTTTTTTGCGGCGAGGCGAGCGACGCCATAACTGACCGTCGTACCGCCAACGGCTAAATTGTCACAGAGTTCAATGCGATCTGCGCCAGCTTCTATTGCTTTTTGTAAATAGGTTGTATTCTCTAAACAGATTTCTCGCAAAAACGGGTTCATGGTCGTTCTCCTTATGTAAAAAGTAGTGGAAACATGCGATGCTCTTTGCTCTTTAGTTTAACAAAAAGTTTGATGCGAATGTGGGGAATTAGCTGGTACCGTCTTTACAAGAGGTTTGCCGAAGCAAAGCAGAGGGAAAATAACATGAATCGAACACGTAGAATAATGTTTAAAAGGGAGACAATGAATGAGACGTAAGGATGGATTTTTTCGACTGAAAATGAGTTTGAAATGGATAGCCTTTTTGTCTGGACTATTTATTAGTATGATTGTGCTTGCATTCGCAGGTAGTCCGTTATTGATAGGGACAGGCAGTGATTTTGTACAGCTTGGGACAAAGTCTTGGAGTATTATTGGTCCCCACCTCGTGCTTTTTAGTTGTGTCGCGGTTGTGCTTACGCTTGTATGTGTTAAAAAGATTAAACGTCCTTTAGCATATACAGCAATTGGTCTTTCGTTTATAGCTTTGATATCTTCCACTTGGATTACGGGGTCGATAGGAAAGACGATAGAAGGTGATGATGGGTTAGAGAATCCATTCACTACTTTCGTGCCAACGAGTACGAAACCAATTGAGCCAGATCGGACAGAGATGTATCAAGGTGCTGATGGACAAGAGCTTGAGGCGTTGGTATATGAACCAGCTACAAGGACAGAAGAGGATGCTCCGGTTATGATGTATATTCATGGTGGTGGCTGGATTTCTGGGGAACCCGCCAATTGGGGTTCTAATGCCCGGTGGTATGCCGAGCGAGGATGGGTAGTTGTAAGCGTTGAATACGAATTGGCTACAGAGGAAAACGCGACATGGAACAAAGCGCCAGAAGATGTTGCATGTGGGCTCGCTTGGACTAAGAAAAATGCCTCCGAGTGGGGTGGCGACGAGGAACAATTGGTGGTAATTGGTGAATCATCCGGTGGGAATCTTGCGGTCAATCTTGCTTGGTCTGCAGCACTTGACGAAGAACCATCAGAGTGTGCAATTTATGGAACGGCACCAGAACCACAAGCGGTCGTCGCTAGTTATCCAGTCATTAATCCAAGTTATACGTATGAAAATGGGAACGAAATGCAAGGGTTAAATCCACAGGAATTTACGGAAGCTTATATCGGGGGCACGCCTAATGAGCACCCAGACCGAATCGCTGCAATTGATTCAAGTGAATATGCATCTCCTTCAGCACCTCCAACGCTCATCTTGGAGGCGGAGAAAGATGATATCGTTCCGGTTAAAGGGGTATCAGAGGCAGCAGAAGAAGCGCAGGAACAAGGTGTCGATTTAACGCGCAAGACCTTCCCGTATAGCCACCATGGCTTTGATTCCTATCCAGGAAGTTTAGGGAACGTAGCTTCAAAATCTGTCGTAGTTAACTATCTAGAGAATCTTGGGCTTAGTCCAGGCTAGACCGAAGAAAAGGAAACAGATAAGGATCATCTAGTGGAATAAATGACGCACCTCTGGTTTAATAGATGAAAGAAGAGCCTACCATATTTGTTTGCATGGGCAGCACATGTGCTGTCATGATAAAAAAGTAGTCGCGCCAAGGAGGTAAGCATGTACATTCCGAAGCATTTCAAAATGGATGACAAAGAAATGATGTATGACATCATTGAAGCAAATGGGTTTGCAACGCTTATGGCTCAGCATCAGGGTTACCCGAATGCAACTCATTTACCTTTACTCTTGGATAAAGAAAGTGGCTATTTGTACGGTCATTTCGCACGAGCGAATGAGCAGTGGCAAGATATTCGTAATCAAGAAGTACTTGTGGTGTTTCAAGGACCTCATTGCTATATCTCACCTTCTTGGTATGAAACAGATCGCGCAGTGCCGACGTGGAATTATGTCGCCGTTCATGTATATGGGCAAGTAGAATTTGTAAGAAACGATG
Source organism: Shouchella patagoniensis (assembly GCF_002019705.1). Classification (GTDB taxonomy): domain Bacteria; phylum Bacillota; class Bacilli; order Bacillales; family Bacillaceae_D; genus Shouchella; species Shouchella patagoniensis. Next base: position 4,312,195 of record NZ_KV917377.1, read on the forward strand.
AGTTGAAGACTTCGTTACGAGACCTCGTATTGAAATATGAGCAGCCAACGAGTGCATATCAATTTGACGAGGTTGACTCTGGGTTTCTGGATGGAATGGCAAAAGGCGTTGTTGGCTTCAGAATTCAAATAAGCAGAATGGAAGGCAAGGCGAAGTTAAGTCAGAATCACTCCGACGAACGAAAAAAACGAGTGATCGGCCAGCTAGAACAATCAGGTAACCAAAATGAGCAACAAATTGCGGTTTTAATGAAAGCAGAGGGAACGAGACAAGTTGGGCGTTAGTAGGAATGCAAGTAGAAGCGGTCGCAGAGGTAACGCTTCTTATTTGCTTTGAGGTTAAAGTTTAGTGGACGAGAAGAACCTGATGGTAAAATCGTTGTCAGCTATTTAGTTCTAGCGAAAAAGTTGATATGGTAGAAAGGCTTTGTCTCGCTACAAGGAACCTGTTTCATTTTAGTATAAAAGGGTACTCCTTACTTGTAGGAAATTGAGCGAAAAGCATTTTAGTATGGAGGGTATAAGCATCATGAGAGCATTTGTTATGTTTGGGTTGGTTACAATTACTTCTTTCGGTTTAATCGCGTGTAGTAATGGAGACCAGCAATCAAACAATCAAGAAGAAGAAAACATTCAGGCGGAAGAATCTCAAGCAAGCGGGACTCAAGAAAAGACGGATACTGGAGAAGCTCAAGAAACCAGTTGGGAAGAAGTTGAACTGGTGGAAAGTGAACTAGATCAATCCTTTTCTGATTACCAGTTAGTGAATGACCAAGGAGGCAGCCGTGTCATTCACTACTTAGAAGGTGAACGTCCTCAATACAAATCCATTTTTATTAAAGATGAAAATCGGTTAAAAATTGTATCGATGAATGAAGAGGGAGACGGATTAATTTTTAATGAAGTGATCGATAGTGACAGTTAAAATAAATAAGGAAAAAGAAGCAAAATCAATTGATTTTGCTTCTTTTTTTGTATGTGTTTTAAACTGTTTAACCAGTTGTTTTTTCAACAAATGACTAGGTTCATGCATCACTTTTTGTTCCACATTTTTTTATGGAGTTTTTCCTTATTACTGCCCAGAGCTTCTCTTCATTCAGTACGAGCAATGCCTAAGTATTGGATTGAGAGAACAAAGCCATAATAGACATAGTTCCATTTACCAGGAGGGTGATGTTTTGAAGGTACCAACCAAGCCATGGACTTTGTTGTATAAAATAAATCGGGAAGCAATACCCGATGTTCAATACTATTTAAGCGAGTGGAAGAAGAAGGCGAACGAAATACCGAATGAGGAATTGCGGACACAAGCTTTAGCCAGTATAAAAGAAAAGTCCTTCCATTGTGAGGGGGGTGCTGTTTACGGGCTACTCGCTCAAGAAGGGCGCAAAAAGATCATTCGCTTTATTGTGGCTTATCAGACGATTAGTGATTACTTAGATAATCTCTGTGACAGGAGCACATCTTTGGATGAAGATGATTTTCGAATGCTCCACCGTTCTATGTACCATGCTTTAACCCCGGGCGAGGTGCCGAACAATTATTATCAATTTCGGGAAGATCAAGATGATGATGGGTATTTGGTTTCTCTCGTGCTTGCATGCCAAGACGTGCTTCAAGATTTGCCTGGATTTCAAGATGTTCAGAATGCTATGCATCAATTAGCACGTTATTATTGTGACTTACAAGTGTACAAGCATGTTGAAAAAAGCAAGCGTGTTGACTTACTTAAAAAATGGTTTGCCAAGCATGAACAAGAACTTCCTCCGATGACCTGGTATGAGTTTTCTGCTTGTGCAGGCTCTACGTTAGGTATCTTCTGTCTCGCCGCCTACGCCTCAAAAGATCGGATGACTGTTGAAGAGGTAAACGTATTGAAAGATGGATATTTTCCTTGGACTCAAGGCCTTCATATTATGCTTGATTACTTTATTGATCAAGAAGAAGATCGATTAGAGGGTGACTTGAATTTTATCTTCTATTATAAAAGCGAAGAGCAGATGATACAGAGATTTAGATACATGAGAGAAAAAGCTGAAAAGAGCATTCGCTCTTTGCCCGATTGGAGATTCCATCAACTTATCAACAAAGGTTTAATTGCGATTTACTTAGCAGATAAAAAAGTCCAAGAAGACAAAGGATTGAAAAAAACAGCAAAACAATTTATTCGTTTTGGTGGTCTGCCCACTGCTTTCTTCTACCTTAATAGTTGGGTATATCGTCAGACGTCATAGAACAGCTAAGGATAAACAAAATGAATCCAAGATAACCTCAATTCCATGGAGTTGAGGTTATAAAATCGTTCACATTAATAACTAGAGTCATTAATGTGAACCGAGCAATCATTTTATAACTAAACTGCTGGAGTAGTGTATCTACCATTATTGGATGCTTTAGTCAGTCGCTTCAATACAGCATACGCTTCTTATATGTTACACATTGCAAAACTGAAGCATTCACTAAAGGGACGAAAAGGTTTTTTCCGGAGAGCTCATCGATAAATTCACAAATTCATGTACAAGTAGAAAAAAATGGATATGAGGTCAAGGTAAAACTGTTAAATCGTTACCGCCGACTACGAATCAACGGTTATTTCATTTATTTCATAAGAAATGGCCATGCTACAAAGTTAGTTTAAAATGAGTCAATTTGTCTGCGTGTATAGCCCGTACAACTCTTGATCTCCTACATATAGTATTAATAGATTGACGGAAGGAGGAACAAGTAAATGGGATATAACAACGATTATAAAGTAGATTCATACTATTCAAATTCTTATAAGAATGGCAGTAAAAAAGAATGTGATTGTGATTCATTCTTTAAGAACATCTCCCGCGGGGAAGAAGTAAAGGTATTCCTTAAAGGTGGCGGTCATGTTTCTGGTGAATTTATCGATGTCCGCGGCAATTTAGTTTATCTTGCAAAAGCTGACTGTCATCGTCACGAGAAATGTAAATGTGACGATGAGCGTAAAGTGAAAATTTCCACGATCTGCTGTGACGATATTGTAGCAGTAGAGGTTTAAATATAAATATAGGAAACACTTTTATGGCCCAGGACGCGTGACGTTCTGGGCTGTTCTTCTTCGTCTATTTAATATAAATCATTAACTCGATTCGAGTGGCTTCTCGATCTACCTTAAAATGGTCAACACGTGCATTTACATATTGCTTGATAAGCGTCAAAAAGATGTTTTTTAAACGATTTTAAGATCGATCCATTCTTGAGAAACCCTAGTGGTTTGACAATGCGTTTATAGAACGGTTCATTAAATAAGTCCGGGAATAGGACATGTATGTGATGATTGAAGTGTAATTAAAAAGGGCCAGAAAATTGTATATTATAATATTATGTAGAAGTTAATCTTATTTGTAGACGCACTGTAAAAATTATATGATTTAATTAAAAGCAATCCATTTATTTCAAAAACTGTGTTACATTCCAATAGTACGAAACAATAGGGGGGAAAAAAGGGAATGGCAAATAAAATGTTTACTGAAAAGTAACTGTTATCTAAATTTACCTTATTTATTCCAATAAAAAGATTGACAATTTTAAATTTAATATTTAAGGTAATTTTAACGAATAGACAAAACTATTAAAAATTAAAGTGAGAGGAGCAAATCATTTGAAAAATATTAACCCTTCTATTCATGGGCTCATGCAAATTTTTCATATGGATAAGGCTTATATAAAAGGATCACGCAATCGATTATATGATAAATTTAGCAATGAATATATTGATTTCACTTCTCAATATGGGGCACTACCGTTAGGGTACAATTCTGAAGAGCTTTGGCAAGATATCATGATGTTTAAAGAAAACCAATACCCAAGTTTGTGTCAGCCGTCGGCCCCTTTTTTTGCACAGGAATTAGCTATCCAACTAACTAACATCTTTCCGGCGGACCTTAATATTTGTACATTTGCGCAAAGTGGTGCGGAGGCGACAGAAGCTGCAATAAAGTTGGCAAGGGCTAAAACGAAAAAAGAAAAGATAGTATCTTGTCAGAGAAGTTTTCACGGCAAAACACTCGGGGCTTTATCAGTTACTGGGCAAAAAAGCTACCAAGAGCCTTTTTTTATCCATCAAGAATGTTACCCGAAAATCCCTTACAACGACCTTGAAAGCCTTGCGGAAATCCTTAAAGAAAGGGGAGATGAGATCGCAGCGTTTATTGTTGAGCCGGTTCAAGGTGAGGGTGGCGTCCATATCCCTGATGAACATTACCTGTCTGAAGCAATTGATTTGTGCAACATATATGGCGTATTAGTAATTATTGATGAGATTCAAACAGGATTAGGAAGATTAGGGAATTGGGCTGTAACAGTGGAGGAAAATTTATTACCAGATATCGTGCTGTTATCTAAAGCGTTAGGTGGGGGATTGGTTCCCATTTCAGCTTGTATTAGTAGAGAGTCAATTTGGACAGATCGATTTGGGTTGAACCATAGCTCTACATTTGCCAATAATAACTTTACCTCTTATGTGAGTTTATCGTTTATTAATTCAATAAAAAAACAATCTGATTTCTTTGAGAACGTGATTAACTTAGGAAACGAACTCAGAAACAAGCTAAATGGGATTAAAGAGAAATGGCCAGGGGTCATTAAGGAAGTGCGAGGGAGAGGTTTATTATCTGCTATTGAGTTTGAGTCAATTGATGCAAGTGATTCATTTGAAATGGCAAACCTTATTTCGTTTGGCGGTTACGGGTATATGATTTCTGGGTATTTGCTTAATGTTCACTACTTAAGAGTTGCCCCTTTTTTAAATGATCCATTGACGTTACGAGTGCAGCCGCCATTAAACATGAATTATGCAGATATAGACTATTTCTGTGAAGCTTTTGATCTCCTGTGTGAGATTATTTATAAAAAAGATTTTTATTTGCTGTATCGTTATACCGTTGGTGACTGCCGTAAACCGATTAAAGTGAGAGACTACCGGAACAGAAATGCCCCTATTCTTTCATCCATGTTAGATGAGAAGAGTCAATTAGTCGGGTCCTTTGCGTTTCTCTGTCATTATCCTTCTACCACTGATCTTATAAAGAATACCCCTTCGTTTGAACAATTTACTGAAGCTGAATTAAAAGGGATTTTAACATGGGAGGCTGACTTTTCTGGTGCAGGCGTGATCTGTAAAATGCCGGCCATAAAAGGGGCTGATGGTAATTATGTTGAAGGTTGGCTAATTGGAATTACTTACGGCGGAGAAGAAATTCTCCACCGTCCAAAAGAAGAGGTGTTAGGAGCAATTAAAGAAGGCGTTAAACTGGCAAAAGAGTTAGGTGCTGATGTTATTGGTTTAGGGGCATACACTTCAATTGTGACGAGAGGAGGCTTTGATTTACTAGATGAGTCTGTGACATTAACAACAGGGAATACGCTTACGATTATTAATGCCACAGAAGCCATGTTAAAAGGAGCACAGATGCTTGATCATCGTATTTCAGAATCTAATGTTGGAATTATTGGTGCAAATGGTGCTATTGGTCGAATTGGTTCCTATTTATTAGCGAAAAAAACATCCCGATTAACGCTTATCGGTAAAAAGTCCAATAATCCAACTGTAAATCACAATCGACTAAAAAAATTGGCCAATGGAATTTATCTAGACTGTCTTGTTGTTAATCAAAAAAACATCGGGATTCGAAAACGGGTTTTAGATGTTCTGAACATAGCTCGACTGACGGAGCAATTTCAAGAAGAAATAAACAGGTTAGATGGAATGGTCAATCTAGCTAAGATTAATAAAAAAGCTGTTCCGAATGTCATTGATTCCATTGAGTCTATCTTCCATGGATTAAATGAACAGATTCCAATCGGCTATAGTGTTCATTTAGAAGAAGAGATTTCCGAAATGGATGTGATCCTTACAGCAACTAGCTCAATGAGTGAGTTTATTCCGGTGGATTTAATTAAGACAGGGACGGTTATTTGTGATGTTTCTCAGCCGCCAAATGTCGGAAAACATGTAGAAAAACGGCGTAAGGACGTTCTGATTATTGAGGGTGGACTCGTGCAATACGCTGACCCTATTCGCTTTGGACAAAATTTAGGCTACGAAGCTGGGCAAAATTTAGCTTGCTTATCAGAAACGATTTTGCTGTCACTTGACCAAGCTGTAAAAAGCTATGGGATAGGTGGACGTATTCGAATGGAAGACGTCTATTATATTCAAAAACTGGCGGAAAAACATCAATTCCAATTGGCGGATTTGCAAAGCTTTGGAAAAAAAGTAACAAACGATGATGTACTAAATATCCGCGCGGAGGTATTGCTACGTCAGGCAGAGGTTTCACGTTTAGCCAGTGAAAAAGAGGTGGTTGACGAATGAGTAAAATAAAAACAGCAAACCAACATGAAGAGCACTTAGTTGGAGACAAGCTTAAAGATAGCATTTATCGGGATGACTGGCTCTTGTATACAACAAGTGATGAAGACTCTGATTCAGAAATAAGAGCTCTCGATATTCAAAAAGAAGATACCATTGTTTCTGTTACAGGCAGTGGCTGTCGCAGTTTAGCCTTACTTGCCAAGCAACCTAATAAGCTTATTTCAATTGATGCTAACCCTTATCAAAATTTTTTGCTGGATTTAAAAGTTGCGTCGATTCGACATTTTGAAAGAGATGAATGTTTAGCGTTTTTTGGAATAACACCAAGTGAAAATCGGCGAGCCATGTTTTATAAGATTAAAAATGACTTATCAGAGCCAGCGCAAAACTTTTGGTTAACTCATATTGAAAAAGTGGATAAAGGGTTTATTTACTTAGGTAAACATGAAATGTTCTACAAAAAATATATGGGTTTCTTCTTGTTTCGCTTTAGACGAAAACAATTTAAAGAAATACTTCAGTGTGACACAATTGAACAGCAAAGAGAATACTACGAAAAAAATTGGAACACTTTTTTGTGGAGAAGAGCCGTTAAGCTGCTGAGTCAAAGAGTATTCTTTGAAAAATTTCTTGGTGATCCAAGTTATTTTAACCAAGTGGATAAAGAGTTCTCTATAGGTGATTATTTGTTGTCAAGGTTTGACCATACGTTCAAGCATCATTTGGCTAAAGAAAATCATTTTCTAACCTTTCTATTCTGTGGCCAATATATCAATGATGTGGGCTTGCCAGTTTATTTGTTGAAGGAAAACTATGAGACTGTAAAAAACAACCTTAATCAGTTGGAAGTCGTAACCGGGAGAGTGGACTCTTATTTATCCGCTTTACCTAATCGATCAGTTGATAAGTTTTCATTATCTGATATTTCGGGCTGGATTCCTGAAACCGAATTTGGCACCATTCTTGAGGAAGTAAAACGGACAATGAAACAGAATGGAAGACTGTGTTACAGAAATTTTCTTGCTAAACGGACTCTTAGTGAAATGGACATTCTTGGTTTGAAGCAGGATAAAACGATCATGAATGAGTTGGATACGACTGATCGTGCATTTGCTTTCAGTTTTGAAGTAGCTCAGAAGGAGGATGAAAATGAAACCACATTACGAGATCGAATTGTATGATGAAGAAACCAATACAAAGGTCTTTATCGTCATTGATTGTCTGATAGGTAATTTAGCGGCGGGAGGCGTCCGAATGAGCCCGACTGTGACAATGGATGATATCCGAAGCTTAGCCCAGTTGATGACAAAGAAAAATGGTGTAATGGAAATTCCACTAGGAGGCGCGAAGATTGGAATTGTAGGTGATCCTGAAAGCGAAGATAAAGAAGAAAAGATAAGAGCTTTTGCCAAGATGGCCGAATCGGTGTTAAGAACAAAGCTCTTAATCGGGGAAGACATGGGCATAACAAGCCAAGATGTCAAACTGGTTTATGAATCGATTCACCTTGATCCAAGTGAATTGGTTGTCGAAGTTCATAAGCAGAAAGGTCTTCATATTCAGTTGCCTGAAGATAAAAGCATTAATGATTTGTTAAGTGAAGAGTTTATGGGGTATCTTGCTGGTTTTGGACTGATGGAAGCGATGGAGGAAGCTGCAAATTTTACGAATATAGATCTTAACAAATCTAAAGTAGCGCTTCAAGGTTTTGGGACAGTTGGCAGTGGAATTGCCATGCTAATGTTGGAAAAAGGTTCTACAATAACAGCGGTAAGCGATATTCATACATGTATTTATAGAGAAACAGGCTTTTCTCTTGCTGATCTTCAAGTATTAAAAGCGAATGGGCGTGTCTTTCAGTCAGAGTCATTAAAGAATGATAAAAAGCTTGACCCCAATAAACTTTTTTCGCTGCCTGTTGATATTTTGATTCCAGCTTCTGTTTCAAACATTATAGACATTGACAATGCAGACCAAATTAAAGCTGGGCTTATCGTAGAGGCTGCGAATTCCCCAACAACAAAAGAGGCAGAACAAATCTTATTAAAAAAGAACAAGATGATTCTCCCCGATTTTGTTGTAAATGCGGGATCAGCGACAGGGTTTGGTTTGCTAATCACAGGACAAGCAGAGTTTCATAATGTTTTTGAAGAATGTGCACAACGAATAAGAAGAACAGTAAAAACCATTCTTACAGAGAGTTTGAAGAGCGAAAAAACACCGCGTGAGGTTGCGGATGCGATTGCGGAACAGAACTTGAAAGAAATATTAACAAAAGAAGAAGCAAAGGTGGAATCAAATTAAATCAATTCAAGTAATGAGTACGTGCGAATGGTTAGGCATGATTGACACCTGATAAATATTTATTATAAGCTATTAGTTATATAACTAACTGATTGGTGGGGATCAAACCATGGCTGAACCTAATGTCATTACAAAGCAAGACCTAATTGAATCTGCTAAAACGTGTATTGTTAAAAACGGAGTCAATAAATTAACGCTTAAAGCCGTAGCGGAAGGAGCAGGAGTGACGCAGGGCACCGTATATTACCATTTTAAAACGAAAGACCAGCTGATGGTTGAGGTGGTAAGTGATATGTGCCAGACTTCTTGGGATAGGTTGGAGCGAATGAAAAAGAATTCAGACCAACAAGTGAAGGAATGGATTCAAACGGGCCTTCAATCTGCAAGTAAACGAAACTCAAGTGACTCTTTTTATCACTCCTTGTTTTATTCATTAATTACAGCTAGTCTGCATAACAACAAAATTCGTGAGCAAATTAGTGGATTGTTGACTTATGAAAACCAAGTGCTGGAAAAACAAATTGAAGCAGTAGCAGGGAAAGAACTTTATGGAGTGTCGGCAGAAGTCTGGAGTGTGTTAATGAACGCTTTAATAGACGGATTAGCAATTCAGTCTATGATGATAGAAGATTTTGATGCGAATAAAGCCTTTAAAGGCCTTGAAACACTACTCATAAAACAGATGGAAGACAATCAGCCTTCAACTTAAAGAGAAATTAATTCTAAGCACAGGAAGTGATGACATTTGTTTTTTCTATTTTGGGGTTTTTTAGTGTGGTTGGGAGCAACGGCTATCTTCCGTTTATTAGGACAGTTTTTTTTTACGAGTGATAATACATTGTTTTTAGTTGCTACTTATCTTATTGTCATTCCTTTAATATTGGTTTTAACGCTCCCACTTTACCGCTATAAAAAAGTGGATGCGTTTAACCGGTTAAAAGCAGCCATTTTTATTGCTTTACCTGGAATGTTATTAGATGTAGTGGTATTGATTTATTTCTCAGATGTTTTTGTAAACTTGGAACCGGAAATGGATCGAATGTTTGCATCGTGGCTTTTGTTGGCTTATTCGATTATTCTTCTTACAGGTTTGACACCTAACCGAAAACACAGTTCTTAAAATATAAAGGAGGTACGAATATGTCTTTGTTTTTAGAGAAGGAAAGGCAAGTATTTAAGCAGTATTTTCCGAATGTTGATGAAAATTTAGAGCAAGCTTCTTTGTGGGAACGTGAAATGAATTCCGATGGGATGATTCAATTAGCCAAAGAATTTGGAGTGACTTCCTTGATGATTCCAAAAGAATATGGTGGCAAAGGGGCTAATGCCCTCGATGGCATTTATATACAACGTTGGATTGGAAGCAAATCACCTTCCCTTGCCGTCTCTTTAATGATGCACCAATTCTCTGTTGCTTCTCTTATCGAAGCGGCAAAAAGACAACCTAGTTTGCAGGTTGTACTCAAGGAAATTGCATCGAACAACCTCTTGTTAGCTTCAGCTTTTGCAGAAGGGATAGAAAATAATCTGTATACGCCACTTGTTACAGCAAGGGAAACGGAAGGCGGTATCGTCGTAAATGGAACAAAAAAACCGTGCACAAATTCAAGAACGATGGATTTGCTTACAGCAAGCGTAAGTCTCGCGAACGGTGAGTTGGCTGTTATTACGATCCCGGCGGATACAGAAGGAATTCGTGTGAATGATTTTTGGGATCACTGGATTTTAAAAGGAACACATACGGAAGAAGTGGTATTAGAGAATGTGTTTGTTCCGAATGAATGCATTTATAAAGCGGGGCCGGCAGAAAGCGTTGATTCAACCATTACAAACGGGTTACTCTGGTTTGAACTTTTTATGATTGCCACATATATTGGAGTAACATCGGCACTTGTAGAAAAAGTGAATCAGGCTACAAACGTACCATTGGAAAAAGTATTTGATCTAATGTCTGAAATGGAAGGCACAGTGAGCGCATTAGAAGGCTTAGCTTTTAAATTTGAAAGTCAGCAGTATGAAGAGTCCATACTACAAGAAACGCTTTTCGTTCGAAATCATATTGATAGGACGCTGGAAAGAGTATCCACACAAGCAACCAAAGTACTTGGTGGATTAAACTATCTCACGTCTAAGGAAACCTCTTATTTGTTATTAACTTGCCAGTTAATCTCGTTCCATCCACCATCCAAGAAAGAAGTGTTTCAATTATTCGAATTATATAAGCGTGGAACGGTACAAGAAATCTCCGTGTAACGAGAGAAGTCCCCTTGAGGTGTGTTCGTACTTTTAAGGGAATTTTAACAGTCTAAACCACTAGGTGCTACATCAGACCTTAGTGGTTTTCTTATTCTGTATTTCAATATCATACGCAGAACTCGGCGATCAGATCGTTTTAGTCATTCATTCGGGTTCTCGAAATTTAGGGAAACAGATTGCAGAGCATTATCAAAATCGTCCGTATGATGAATTAATGGAAATGAAAGTAGAGAAAGATACGCTCATTGTGCAATTGAAAGCAGAAGGTCGTCAAAAGTGACATACAAGATGTGGTGCTTTCATTGAAGCCACCTTCTGTCAGAAAAGAACTTGTATACCTTCAAGGTAAAGGGTTTGAAGACTATATGAATGATATGTTGATTGCTCAACAGTACGCTCTTTTAAATCGAAAAGCAATGGTTGATGAAATCGTGACACGTATGGTTTGGCAAATCGTTGATTCCTTCACGACCATTCATAACTACATTGATATGGAGAATCGAATTTTACGGAAAGGCGCGATTTCCGCTCAAAAAGGTGAAAGAGTCATTATCCCTATTAATATGAGAGACGGCAGCATCATCACAGAAGGAAAGGGGAATCCTGATTGGAATTACTCTGGCCCTCACGGCTCAAGTCGTTTAATGAGTCGATCAAAAGCAAAATCTTCTTTAGATGTCATTGAATTTAAAAAGACAATGGAGGGCGTATGGACAAATTCTGTCTCTGAAAACACGTTAGATGAAGCGCCGATGGTGTATAAGTCGATTACGGATATTTTGAATAACGTGAAAGAATCGGTTGAAGTTCAACACATTATAAAACCATTATATAATTTCAAGGCAAATTAATATTGATTCATTGGACTGTTAATGAACCACAATAACCAATTGCACAAGAGTAGCTCTTTTTCCGGGCTGCTCTTTTTTAGGTCGAAGTAAACTGATCTGTTGCTAGAAAAGTCTTGTTTCAGTACCATATAGTAATCTAACAGACTGTCTTATGGGAAATAGGACAACACCGACTGGCTATTTCATGACTTAACTTGTTGAAACGAATGAAAAACGATCTTTTTTATATTAAAATGGACAGAGAGGAAGGGAATCGTGCAAACCACACTCACTGCATAGAACGTAGTTGAACAATGGCTATTTGTAGGACAAGGAAGGGCGAGAATTTTATATGGATTATAATTACCTCATTACATTCATACCATCCATCATCTTTATTATTAACATCTTGCTAGCGGTTGGTTTTTTATTTCTTGAGCGAAGAGATATTGGCTATACGTGGGCTTGGCTTATGGTCTTATATTTCATACCCATTTTGGGCTTTGTTGTTTATTTATTTCTAGGACGTAATTTAAAACAGAAAAATTTCTATAAACTTTCAGCTGAAGAAAGGGATTACCTTCAATCGGAAGTAGATAAACAATTACCGATTGCAGGAGATGAGGAGATACGACATTCTCCGTTGTTAAGCAAATATGCAGATTTAATCGAGATGAACCTTAGATCGTCACATTCGCTATGGTCCGACGACAATGAAATCATCATTTTTGATGACGGACATGAGAAATTTGATTCTTTATTTGAAGGAATTCGAGCAGCTAAGAAAGAGATTAATATACAGTATTACATTATCCAACCGGATTCACTTGGTAAGAAATTAAGAGATGAATTAACGCTAAAAGCGAAAGAAGGAGTAAAAGTAAGACTTCTCTATGATGAAGTCGGTTCGAAGAAAATCTCGCGCAAATTCTTTCAGGAATTACGCGTAGCTGGTGGAGAAGTAGAGGTGTTCTTTCCTTCCTTGTTTAAACTAGTGAATTTTCGAATTAACAATAGAAATCATCGTAAATTGTGCATTATTGATGGGGAAATAGCCTACATTGGTGGATTTAATATAGGTGATGAATATCTTGGCTTGAATAAGAAATTTGGCTATTGGCGTGATACTCACTTTCGAATCGAAGGAACTTCAGTAAACCAAATTCAAGGAAGATTTATACTGGACTGGAATCAGGCTCGGAAAGATAAAAGCGAAAGCCACGAAGAGTTTGGGTTTTCATATCATATAAAAAGACATATTGGGACAAGTCCTGTTCAAATTGTTTCAAGCGGTCCAAACTCTGAAACGGAGCACCTTAAGAATATGTACATTAAACTCATTTTGTCAGCTAAACAAAGTGTGTATATCCAAACACCTTACTTCATCCCTGATGCTAGTTTTATGGATGCCTGTAAAATTGCACTTCTGTCAGGAGTTGATTTGCGGATTATGATACCAAATAAACCAGATCATCCTTTTGTATATTGGGCGACTTGGGCTCATGCAGGAGAATTACTCGAATACGGAGCAAAAGTTCTGTTATATGAGAAGGGTTTCCTACATGCGAAAACAATTGTAGTTGATGGAGAAGTATCATCGGTAGGCACGATGAATATTGATTCTCGGAGCTTTAAGCTCAATTTCGAAGTGAATGCAATTGTGTATGATGAAAAAGTTGCACGACCACTACAAGAACTGTTTGATAAAGATAGTATCGTGAGTACAGAACTGACAATTGAGCGCTATACCCAAAGGTCTCTTAAAATTAAATTTAAAGAAGGCATCTCTCGTCTTCTCTCGCCTATATTGTAATTTGGTGTTTAAGCGATTCAGCTAAGAGGTGCGTTTCAGTAGTCCTTGAAGCGCCCCTCTTGTTTTTAATCGCTCGACCATTCGAATGTTCACTTTACAGCAATATATATAGCGATTTGTCCATCAGGGTAATATTTCTCGAAATCATAGGTGTACGTTCGTTGTAAAGCACCTTTTTCTTCTCTTTCCCAGATGGATTTCCATGTCTGAAAAATCCCTTGCTCATCCTCTGTATTAACAGGGAAGACCTTATATTCTTGGTTTTCTGGAATGTCGATTGATCGCTCATTATCTCCTTCAATAGCAACGGCTATTGAATAATCGCCTTTATAATTCGACTCATATTCGTAATATAAGCCATAGATATTCCCCTCATGTGTTGTTAAACTAGCTGAAGCATTTTTCCACAAGTTCGTGATTTTTTCCAAAACGTGTGCATCCTTAAAATTGTTTGTTCGACTCTTTTTTACGATTGTCAATTTCATTTATACCATCCTTTACCATGAAGGTTACTTACTCCATTGCATTGTATAAAAGTAAATTTGACAACAGCATGTCATATTAAAAGCTACTCCTAGTTCTTTTTTTTAAAACGACTACGTTTCATTCGATTCTAAATGGTGTTTGAGTTGATCGATCTTAGCGATCATGTTTGTACGTAACTGCTCAGGATGAACCTCTTCTAACAAAGTACCAAAAGAGAGGAGATAGTCTTCTAGCCATGAGCTGGCTGGAAAATGAGCATGAATCGTGTAGGAACCATCTTCATTTGTTGTAATCATCTCGTCTGCAAATTCGTCGTATACTCTGTAGGCTCCTCTAGAGGATATCCGTAAAGTCACGGCTAAAGTAGTTGCTTTTGTGTAGTCGAACTTGGGCTTAAGTGAAACCGAGGGGTCGGGTTCAAAATGATTATCAGTGACGTGAACAGCACGCATTCGGTTCATTTTAAAGATTCGTAAATCATCCTTAACTAAGCAGTAGGCCCAAAGGTACCAAGCATTTTTCTTGAAGAGCAATTGATATGGTTGAACGGATCGATTGCTTTTCTCGCCTTCATTATTGTAGTAACTGAACGTTACAATATAGCGATGGATGATCGCATCTTGTAAAAAAGAAAACAGTTGTTTCGTCTCTTTTCCACTTCCCCAAGGAGAGAAATCTACTTCAATCCAGTTAATTAACCCTTTTTTAAATTGCGTCGCTAGTTTCTCTAGTACTTTATGTGAACTTGGCATATCCGTTGCTGATATGGTTTGTAAACCGATTAATATATTCTCTTGGTCACTGTTTGTTAATAGAGAGGTATTTAATGAATAGCCTTCCATTAACGATATCCCTCCGCCTTTCCCTTTGGTCGCAAAGATAGGTATCCCCGCTCCACTCAAAACATCCATGTCTCTATAAATGGTACGTGTGGAGACCTCGAAATGCTCCGAAAGTTCTTTTGCGGTAATAACCTTTTGCTTTAGTAGTAGATAAATAATTTCAAAATGTCTATGTATAGACATGGAGATCGTCCTCCTGGTCGGTTTAATAGTAGTTGAAGACGATCTTAGTGTAGTTGATTTATGAGCGTAAAAGAAAGGGAAGAGGGATTTTAGTCTTTCTTTGAATAAAGGAAGAAAACTTTATTCCTATCTTCCGATTACGAATGCTCATGGAGGTTTTTAACCGGTGCGAATTGGCTTCCTAATGACAAGGTTTATGATTTATTAAACTTCGATTCTTTCAAGTAAATGAAATGGAGCGACTTCCCAAGTCTCATAAGGAACACGAGTTTTTTTCATTGCATCTAAAGTTCGGGACTTCATATGTGGACGAACAAGGTAGTTATCTATGTTTGCCTCATTCAATGCGATAAAACGTGCGTCTTTAATTTCTTCTGGTTGAATGTTAATCTCACCAGTAACATAGTTTGCATAAAAAACAATGCTTACAATCCCTTGAGTGGTATTGTAATAAACTCCTGTGACCCCAATTGGTTCGATTACAATACTTGTTTCTTCATAAAAAATTGGATGATCGTTCCAATTATAACGAAATAAAGAAAATGAATCTATTAAAGTGAATAGATCCATTTATCCTCGTACCAAGAAGGAAAAAATACCGCTTTTTTTATGTTAAGAGAGCGATCATAATTTTGGTAAATAAATCGAAAAACGGCTTCTCGACTATACGGAATGCGGTTAGGGTGGACTTACACGATTTGTTTATCTAGTTTTTTGGCTCTTCGGAATATTTAGTGTGTAATTTAGTCTAAGAGTACATGGTCAAACTCAATAAAATCGGAGTATTTAGTGGAAACTATAATTTGACTTTTATAATACTCTTTTTTTTGTTAACATACCTATATACAAATACTAAATGTTTAGTATTAAACATTTAGTATAATGATGGAGGGATTAATATATGACACGAACTATGGTTTTAGGACTTCTAAAAGTAAATGGCCCCATGTCAGGATATGAAATTCAACAAATGATGGAATCATCTCAGACAGATATTTGGGCTTATGTAAAACCAGCTTCTATTTATCATGCATTAAAGAAAATGCGAGAGGAAGGCAAGGTTGTCTTGGAAAAAGTTGAAAATACTGGGTTGAGAACCAAGTCAATTTTTAAAATCACAGAAGATGGTGAGTATGAATTAAACCAGTTACTTATAGATTCATTCTCTAGTTCTTCTGTTGTTTTCCCAGCACCTTTTTATACTGCATTAACATTTATGGAAAATTTAAATAATGAAGAAATCCTAAACAGCTTAGAGAAGCAAAAACAGGAAATTACAAAAGTCTACAATAGTATGAAAGCAGGGTACGAGTTAAAACAGAAAGCATTAGGGAAATTACCAGATAATATTAATGTTATTTTTAACAATATGTATGAGCAATGTGAACTGCAACTGAAATCTATTGAAGCAATAATAAAGTTTATTAAGGGGTACTAAAATGAACCAAAAATACATCAAATCATCTGTTTTATTTGTAGTGATTTTGGCAATTTTTGCAGATATGCTTATGTATGGTTTAGTAGTACCTTTTCTACCAATTTATGCTGAATCACTAGGTGCCTCACAATCAGAAATAGGTTTATTATTTGCAAGTTATGCCATAGCATTATTTATTTCAACCCCGATTTTTGGAGCCTTAGCAGATAGAGTGGGAAGAAAAAAACTTCTGGTAATAGGCCTCATCGCACTAGCCATAACTACGATAATATATGCTCTGTCGACAAGCTTCTGGATTCTTGTTTTAGCACGCTTACTACAAGGGTTTGCTGCGGCAATACCATGGACAGCTGGATTAGCATTACTAGCAGAAGTCTTCACCAAAGAAGAGAGAGGAAAAGCTATGGGAATAGCGATGTCTGGCCAAGCAGGAGGGGTACTACTAGGACCACCAATTGGAGGATGGCTTTATGAATTTGGTGGATACTCATTTCCTTTTTTCATTGCTACAGGGATCGCTCTTCTTGCAGCTCTACTATGCTTAGTTGCACTTCGGAATGTCCCTGAAACGAGGTCAGAGAGTTTTATATCACCCTTTAAAATACTAAGAAATAAGAATGTTTTAATGGTTGCTGGGGTTGCTGTTGTTGGTGCATCTGTCTTTGCTAGTATAGAACCCACATTGCCAATTCACTTCAACGAAAAATTAAATATTTCACCAGGTGCTATCGGGTTAATGTTCGTTGTGGTAACTCTTGGTTATGGTATAACTGCACCATTCATTGGGACTATCTCTACTAAAATTGGACATATCAAAACAATTAGGATTGGTATAGTAATGGCTGCCATTGTACTTCCACTAAATGCTTTGCCAAATATTATATGGGTGCAAGTTGTTACCCTTATTCTATTGGGAATTACTCTTGGGATGGTTCTAACTCCAGCTCTCCCAAAGTTAGCAGATATTTCTCAAGAGGCAGGTGCTACTTCGCAAGGGCTTACTTATGCTGTATATAATACAGCATATTCATTTGGTATGATGGCGGGGCCACTGGTTGCGGGTACTTTAACAGATAGATTAGGACTATTAACGGCATATTCAGCAATGGGGGTTTTATTTATTTTATACTTATCTCCTCTATCTAAATTTAAATCTTAATAATGTCTTCACCGAGAGGAATAAAAATGAAGGATTCTTTATTGGGTTTATCTGAATTTAAAATACTAGAAGGTATTCAAGAAAATGAAAATGATATCCTTATTAGGATTGAAACGAATTCTAACCCTTTTTATTGTCCTCATTGTGGTCGTCCAGCTAAGTTTTACAGACATGGAAACAGAAAACAAGTTATTTTAGATTTGCCTATTCGTTTTAAGCGGGTGGGCTTACAACTAAATCGGAGAAGGTATAAGTGCCGTGAATGTGGTTCCACCTTTTGGGAACGTCTTAGATCAGTTGAAGAAAAGCGAAGTATGACTAAAAGGCTGTTAAAATCCATTGAAGAACGATCTATGTCCAAAACTTTTGTAGAAGTAGCTGAAAGCGTTGGTGTAGATGAGAAAACCATTAGGAACATCTTCAAAGACTATGCGTCATTGAAAGAACGAGAATATCACTTTGAGACACCTAAATGGCTTGGGATAGATGAAATATACATTATCCGAAAACCTCGACTTATACTTTCTAATGTTGAGCGTAGAACCATATTCGATATTAAGCCTAACCGTAATAAAGAAACGGTTATTCAACGACTTACAGAAATCGGAAATAGACATTGCATTGAATACGTCACAATGGACATGTGGAAGCCATATAAAGACGCAGTTAATATTGTCCTTCCACATGCTAAAGTTGTCATAGATAAGTTTCATGTGGTCAGAATGGCAAATCAAGCCTTAGGTAGTGTCAGGAAGTCTCTTAAAGCCAATATGAGTGCCAAGAAAAGGCGTACCCTTTTGCGTGAGAGGTTTATCCTTCTTAAACGGAAACATGACTTAAACGAGCG
This sequence comes from Shouchella patagoniensis, assembly GCF_002019705.1. Taxonomy (GTDB): domain Bacteria; phylum Bacillota; class Bacilli; order Bacillales; family Bacillaceae_D; genus Shouchella; species Shouchella patagoniensis. The sequence continues at coordinate 4,330,695 of NZ_KV917377.1, forward strand.
TGATTCATTCCTTTTAGAAACATGGTTAGGTAATCTACCTGATCTGAAAGAAGCCTATGAACTCAAAGAACAGTTCTACTGGATATGGGATGCACCGGACTCATACGAAGCTAGAGATCGTTATAGATATTGGAGACAACTTTGTGTATCTAGTAACTGTAAAGACGCTTATAAGGACCTTATAAAAGCTGTAGACAACTGGCAAGATGAAATATTTAATTACTTCGATAAAAGGCTAACAAATGCTTATACAGAATCCATTAACAGCATAATTAGGCAAGTAGAACGAATGGGTAGAGGTTACTCATTTGATGCTTTACGAGCCAAAATACTGTTTAATGAAAATCTTCATAAGAAACGTAAGCCACTATTTAATTCGAGTACTTTCAACAAGGCAATGCTATGTGATACCTTCAATTGGCATGATGTGACAGACCACAATATAGCAGGCAACTATGGTGTGGATTTTTCCACACTTATTAAGGAATTGGAGAAGGGTGACTTATAACCCCTTTTCCACCATAAAATCCGAATACCCGTTTTTTAATACACGCATTGATTCGCGAACGTTGACACGTTTAAACGAAGCCATAAAAATGAATGCGAAGAAGACATACGTAAGACCAATAAGAAAAGCACTTTGTAGAGGAGACAACCACTCTGTTAAAAAACCCGCTCCAATCATCGCTAGACCCATTGAGCTATTTTGAAACATGGACAACGTACCGAATAAAAAACCGCGTTTTGAAGCAGGGAGTATTTTCATTAGAACCGTATCAAAACAGATGTTACTAATCCCGCCTACAAACGTAATCGCCACTGCAAGTAGTAATGCTTGGGCAAAAAAGAAGGATTGACTGAGTAGAAGATGACCAATTCCTTCGAACAAAATCATCCACACACCAATCGCGATGTATCTGCCTTGAATCCATTTAGCCATTGTTGAGCTTAAAACGAATCCAAGACCTAGAGCCGCGTAAATAAATCCAACTCCAAGGTCCCCTTTGTTAAAAACATCTAAAGCAATTAAATTAAAGATGACGTTATCCACACCATTGGCCAGTGGCATGAGCAGCATGATCATTAAGAAAACGCGTAACAATGCCACTTTGATAAGTAGATAACCGCTTTCTTTTAAAGATGACTCGACAACTTCGCTTCCGTTAACTGGGCTTAATTCCTTTTTTGTCAGGCGCCAAATCAAGGTTGCTGCTAAAAGAAGAAAGAGTGCGTGAAAGAAAAACAGTAGGCTTGTATCAAAGAGGTAGGCAAGAACACCTCCAAGTAAAGAGCCGAAAACAAGTGTTAGACCAACAACGTTTTGCTCCAAGCCATTTATAGCAAGAAGATGCTTCTTTTGAACAATATCAGGAATTGCCGCAAAACGAACAGGTTTGTAGACTGCTTCGCCACTTGCAATGACAAATGTACTGACATAAAGCAACCATAATTGTTCAATAGATACGGCCCATAGGGGAAGAAAGGCAAAAGGAGTTCGGAGAGCATCTGTCCAAAACAATAGCTTCGCCTTGTGAAACCGGTCGGCTAAATACCCACTTAGCGGAGCAAAGACAATTGGGGGCAGGACACGTAAGGCCATTAAAATACCTAATGCCATTCCAGACTCCGTTAAAAGATACAAAAGGGCGAAAGAGCCAACTTGCGCGAAGCGACTGCCAACCCCGTTTACAATAGAACTCCAAAATAGTATCTGATACTTCGGTTCACTCGATAACAAATGATACCCTTGCATAAGGAACCTCCAAGAGATTAGATATATATCTAATTAGTATTGTTAAAAAAGGACCTAACGTACAGGCCACATTTCTTTTGGGTTTAGTTCATAGACTCCATCCTGTCGATACATAAAATGAGACATGACAAATTCACGTCGAATGGAAGCGAAGTCTTCATGATAGCGTAAAATATGTTCGTTTACTTCTTTTTCTGTATACTGTTTTCCATGCGATAACTCACGCAACATATACGCTAAGAGGATTAATCTCTTTTTTCGTTGCGCTGGAAGCTGTTTAAGCTTTCCATTGTTGTCAATGAAACTTCGAATGATTTTTGCTGAATCTTCCGCCGTTAAATCAAAGTGCTCAACCATTTGATCGCCACTGATTTTGTTAATCGCAACTGACATGCGTTCCAGTTTACGTTCATCTAAGTAAAAGTAAATGGTATTCTTATCACGTCGTTGATAAACAATATCAATTTCTTTTAGTTTCCCAATGTGATGTGAGATGGTTGGGGGCTTTAACCCAAGTTTTTCTGCAATGGCTTGACCGTGATGAGGTCCTAACTTTAACAAGCTTATAATACGAATTCTTGTTGTATCACCAAGTGTTTTATGAAAGTTAACGATGCGATTTAGTTGCATGACGATTCCTCCAATCTAATTCGATTATAATCTAATTAGATACATATGGAAACTGTTTGTGTATAAAATGTAGCTGGATAAAACAAAAAAGTATTTTGAATGCACTCTGTAAAGCGTTATAAGGAAAACGAAATGCGTGTAGTAAACGGTATTCTATTCAGAAAAGTGTGTAGGTTATAGCGATATATGGATTATTTTAAAAGATCTAATAAACGAAAACGCAGGGATTCGTTTCCCTGTTTTTTTCCTGTATACATAACGAGGAGTGAAAATTATGGGGAAATTGATTGCTGGGTCAACGATGCTTTTGTTAAGCATGATGGTTTACTTGGGTATAACGATTACGGCAGCCACGATACTTGCAAATTTGGGCAGTGGTCTTAATCCTGAAAGTGTTTTACGTGAGACGTGGAACTATTTTACTGCTCATTATATTGCAGCTATCATCGTATTTATCATCGGTCTCATTATCTTTATTTGGGGTTTCATTGACGATTTTCGTTCAAAAGATTAATAGTCTATAACTGTATAAAACGAATGAATAGAGAGCCGAATTAAAATGGCTCTCTTCGAGATTTACAACCACCAAATCATTCATTTTTGTACGTTGGTGTATGATTGAATCCATTTACAGGAAATGAACGTTTTTTACAAATTCATTTGCAGTCAGCCCGTAGACTTGTTTGAACTGCCTGTTTAAATGGGTTAAGTCAACAAAATGATACTCATTGACAGCTAGATAGATATCTCGCTCTTTCTCTATTAATTGTTTAGCCCCTTCAATTTTACTATTGAGGTAGTATTGGTAAGGGGTTATGTTCGTGTGAGCTTTAAAAAATCGTATAAATTGGAATTTGGACATACCAAATTCGGTGCAAACGTCATCGATCTTAAACGTCTCTTTCGAATGAGAGCGGAGTACCTCTTTTATTTTGCTAATAAGACGATCTTGTTTAATCTGATAGGAACATGTAGTTGGATGAAACAAGCTATCTGCGAGTTCAATCAGCCGCTCGCTGCAAATCGCTTCATCCTCTTGATGTAAAATAGCTTTCGCCAAATGAAGCGTGCGGAACTGAATCTTTTTGTCGTAAACAATCGGATCAGAGAAACAAACGATTTCTTTTTGTCCAATGCTTTCAAGAAGCAATTGTGGTTCAATATAGAGCATGACATAATCAAGGCCTCTGTCGTCATGGGCCATTCCATCATGCGTTTGTTCTGGATTAAAGAGCATTACGCCATTTTGGTGAGACAATTGCAGGTGGCCATCTAGGTGATAATGCTGAATGCCACGCATCGTGACGCCAATCGCGTATTCACTGTGAGCGTGTTTTTTATAAGTGAAATCAGTCATTTTTGCTGATAGAGCTGTGACCCCTGCACTCGTTTTATAGTTAAACTGATTCATGGTAGTGTTCCCCTTCCTGTATGCTAAACCCAGATCATAATGGCTGCATAAACTAAAAACAGAGCCATAATGAGGTTTGTCGTCTTCTGATACGTTCGAAATAACTTCTTAAACATGGCACCAAATCCAACCCATAAAAGAAATGCAAGAAAACCGATAAAGGTAATACCCACAACGCTAAGCGAAACTGTCGGTAGATCCACATAATAAGGCAATATAAAGCTAGGTATTACGGTCATCGTAAATAAAACAACTTTAGGATTTAAGAACTGCATTAGAAAACCAGACAAAAAGGAAGCCTGTTTTGTTGATGTTTGTTTTTTGGACAAATCCATTTTGTAAACTTGATAAGCAAGATAGAGCATGTACAGACTGCCAAAAGTTGCATAAAAAACAGGATTTTTGGTAAAGCATGCATAAAGAGTGTGTTGAAGATAGCGGAAGCTGCAAGTAATAAGCCAAACGCAATCGTCGCTCCATACGTGTAGCGCAAAGCCTGATTGACTCCGTTGTTTTGTACAACGGATACGATGACAATGTTTGTTGGTCCTGGTGTAACTGTAACAATAAAACAATAAAGAATAAACGATAAAGTCGTCATTGTGGAGCTCCTTTGTGGGCGTTGACATGTATCTGTTATACATCCAAAAGAGAACAATGAATAGTACATTATTGCAGAATGCCTTTACTTGTGCTTTCATCCATACAGTGTGTGTGCAATGACAGTCAATGAATACGTAGCTTTTCGCGCATCATTGAGTGAAAAGGTATAGTTCATTAGTATGAATTATTCGTTTCAGAGCTGAATGAGTCGTTGTGTTTGCTTTTTTTCTGTATACTATTTAGGTAATAAGTAGATTGTTTTTACCATGGAATAATCATGATCTATAGGGGAATACGTTGATTTCTTTGTTACTTTATACATAAGTTCGTTTGTTACTCGTACACAACTAATTCGTGGATGGGTTCATTTTTCTCATAACAGAATGACAAAAGTGATAGGAGGGAGGGGACTCTATGAGTACAGAAGACAAGCAGACACAACAGACATCTTTGGACAAGGCGATTGATATTTTGAGTTTACTTGGGCAAGAAGACAATAAAACGATACGGGAATTGAGTGATGAGTTGAATTTAGCTAAATCAACGATTCATCGGGTTTTACAAATTCTCGAAAGAAGAGGACTGGTTAAAAAAAACCGCTACTCTGAGAAGTACAAGCTTGGTTATAAAATCCTTGAATTTAGTTCTAGAATGAAGAACCAAGAGGAAATCAGGGAACTAGCAATTGAATATATGAAACAATTAAGTACAATTACTGGTGATACTGTGCAACTCGCTACACTAACCCCAGAGCAGCGGGTGATTATCATTGAAACGGTTGAAGGGACCAATGATTTACGTGTGTTTGCCAGACCGGGACAAACATATCCCCTTACGTACGGGAACTTTGGCAAAGTGTTTTTATCTTCACTGAGCCTCACTGAAATCAAAAAGCAGCTCAAAGAACATCCATTAAAAGCGTATGGCTCCGGATCGATTTTAGATGAAGAGCGCTTTATAGCGGAAGTGGATGTGGTACGTCAAAATCAACTTGCAATTAGTTCCGATGATCCCATTGATGGTGCATTAACAATTGCTGTTCCTATCGTGAATTCCTATAATGAAATGATCGCTGCGATTTCAATTGCAGGGGTGAAAACGCACTATAAAATGAGTCATATTGAAGAATTAAAAGAGGCAATTAAAAACTTTGCAGATAAAATTATGAGTGAGATCTAGTAAGACGTAAGAAACGATTGGTCATCGGCATTGCTATTTGATTAGCGGCTTAGCATATAAAAAACGAGGTACCACAAGGCACCTCGTTTCTTTTATTCTTTCTTTTTCCCAAAGTAAAATACCCCTAAACACCAGAATGCAATTAATAGAATGGTAGACGCGATTAATACGGGTATAGAACCGAATTGAATAATGAATGGGATGGCAACAGCTGTTATAAGCCCTCCCCCAACCATAGGTTCAAATAAAATTTGTTTATACCCGTAAGCCGTCATCGCAGGCGATTTATTTTCTGGATCAACAATACGCATAAGCATAAGGCCTGTCGCAGCTACCCCGGTTGACTGTCCAAAATCCCCAATCCCCCGTTCAAACCAATATTTAGGGATCATCTTAGGCGCAAGGTACAGAAAGAGAATCATATTAATTAAAATCCCGGAAACTGAAAGAATAATAAAAGGCCCGATATTGTTGCCAATGGTGGCTAGGCTAAGAGAAGCCATTGCACTAATAATCAAGAAATCAAGCCCAACTCCTTGAATTCGATTAATTGTTTCGCGGTCGATTAATTGATGTTTATCCGTTTTTGAAAGAATAAACTGTAAGATAATTCCTCCGATCATGGCGAAAGGGAAGAGGGGAATGTATTCAAACAAATAGAGGTTCATTGAATTTCCATATGTAATAGCCTCAACCCAAACGAGTCCTTCCAATAGCACGTATCCAATTAAAATTGCAATTGCAACAAAACCAATATGTAAGGTTAATGTATCAATCGACATAGGTGATGTTGTCATCGTCCCACTTCGTTCACGCTGGTTAACGTCAATAACCCCTGTTTGTTGTTCAATTGAAATATCATCAGGATGTTTTAATGTCTTAGAGACGCCTTTTCGAGCGGCCCAATTCACAAGAACCATCCCAATCGTAATCCCGGATACAATTCCTACTGTAGCGAGTCCAATCGCTAAATCATAGCCTTCAGCAAAATCAAATTCAGTGAAGGTTCCTTGCAATCCAGCAGCTGTACCGTGTCCACCGACGAAGCCAATTTCAATCAAAGCACCTGCCGCAGGGCTAAGTCCAAATAATGGCGTTAAAATCGTAATTGTTAAGAGAATCCCAACGACATATTGTGCCCAAGACATCGTGTAACCAAGCGCAATTGAAGGACCCCCGATTGTCCACATTGTTTTTGGTTTCGGTAAAGTAAAGCCAATAAAGAGACATGCAAAAACAATGTTGATCAAGAGACCAGGCAAACCTGCCCATACGTCTACAATTTCAGTAGTAAAAAGACCAGCTTCCATCTGGTCAGTAGGTGTGAAGCGAGTTAGTAACCGCCCAAGAACTTCAGGTCCTACAAGTAAAGCCAATACACCTGCAATCAGAGATGTTGGCAAAAACAGTTTTTGTAAGATTGGTAGTCTAAGTCTTACGTATTTTCCTACAATCAATAATCCAGCCAACAAAATGATGGCAAATCCAATCGTTTCAAGCGACATACGAGCACCTCAAAATACTTTAAAATGTTTATACTGGTTAAAAATGACAACTAAGGGACAAAAATGACTGGTGAATATTCTGATAATTAATGTATAATGGAATGTTGTCCAGTTATCATTTAACAACCGATCATCGATTGTGTCAAGAGTGAGATGGATGAGGTTTTTTTAGGTCTTTAGAAGGGTTGCTAGTAAGACAACGGAATTGTTTTAAGATCAATAAGGGTTTAAGTGCATCTGTTCTAAACAAAATCAAACGTCTCTGAATCAAATGACAAAGAAGCCTTGAGAAGTCAGAAAACTTCACAAGGCTTATCTTTATTCGTTTAGAGAGTGATAGAAAATTCGAAACCAGATTTATTTTCATAAGGGAAATCAACTTCTGAAAAGATTAATTCCATTTCTGTTTCATGGACAGGCAGAGGAGGCGAGACGATAAAGCTATAAGACATATGACCATCAGAACCATTTCCGCTTCTAAGAGCACAGTCATAATCTGTCTTTCCTTCTTTAATGGAAAGGATGAAGTGGCGAAACTCTTCATAGGTATGAGGATCATGATTACGATTAGAATGCTCCTTATCAATTGTGAAATAGACAATACTGGCATTCTGATATTGACGAATAAAGGTAACGGCGTAAAACAGGCCATCTTTTTCAAATGATTTCATAACCGGAACATTTTTAAGGTACTCTTTTGGTTCAATAATAGGTTTATGCATGTCCTCATTCAACAAAGTGACAAATAAATCATTTAAGTACCCGTCGTAAAAACGATATTTCGTTGCCCATTTACCAATAAGGGACTGAGTTGGAAAGCCAGGGTCATCATTTGTACGGTTTTTACGTTCCCTAATTAAAGAACAAATCTTCTCATCAATTTCCTTAATGCTCTCATCATAATAATCAACAGGTGGTGTAAAAGCCTTATGATATCGATACATCGTAGCGCCTCCATTTATACATGCTTTTTCTATAAAATTCTAACATAAAATCGATAATAGGGATGCTTTGATTAAGTGAAGAGACGGGAACGTTTAGCGTTGTTTATGTATAATTGAAGAGAATCGTTCTTATAAAGGTGTGAGAAAACTGAAGAAATACGTGTTCATCTCCATTTTATTAGTCTGCATAGTCATAGGAGCTTTCTTCTTAGTAAAAGCATTCAATCAACCGAATGAATAGAGGGGATTGAAGAATAAAAGCCTCTTACAGTTTGAACGTTTAGTTGGAATAAATAAAAGGATCTCCTGCTAAAGTCTATATTTATATTTTCTGTTAGCTAGCAATAATATTTCCTATACAATTGGAATTGTCATCCAATTGTAAGTTAAAAGGTGTGAGCATATTGAAAAGAGTCGTACTTATTGCTGTTTTAATAATCTGTTTAATTGTAGGGGGGGTCTTTGTGACACGAACCATGAATCAGTCAGACGATGTTGCTTTAAGTGATGATTTTACGAAAGGATTTATTAATACTGAAATTGAGACGGGTGAAGGGTTTCATTACTTCGAGTCGGGTAATGGGAAATTTTCAATGTGGTTTCCAGAAGGATATAAATTAGAAGATGTTCCTTCGTACGTTAGTAAGGATAGTTATGAATCAATAAACCTATATAAAAAAGCTGAAGATGGTGTGCAGAAGTTAATTAAAATGACCTATTATATTGGCAACGATCCAGGACAAGTAGAAGGGAACTTTTCTGTCTTGCTTAATGATTACGGATTTGAAGATAATTATGAAGAAAAGGATACGGACCAAACACATATATACTCTGGTAATTCTTTTGTCGAATTAATAGAGAATCGTGCAGAGCCTAAAGCGCCAACTGCTGAAAAGCCAGCTAATCAGTATTTTGCTTTAATAAAGGATCAACACTCAGACCAACATGTAAAATTTAGTTATGAAATACATTGTGAGGTAAATTGTTCTATTAATAGTCCAGAGGAAAGCAGTTTTTTTGACACCATTATAAGGAATATTAATTTTAAGGAGTAGGACTATGACTCTTTCTCCGGATATACGAAATAAATTAACAAGTCTACAGTATGAAAATGGGAGCGATGTTTTTGATACTGACTCTGTATTGGAAATTATCCATGAACAAGTAGATATGACAACAGTTACTTCCGATGACATTAGAATTTATACAAGCGATAATCTTGAAGAAGGGAGGCAGGTTGGTGTTGAATCCGGATTTGATGGGGCTGCATTACATATAAGAAATGCAAAAACCGGTGAGAATGAAGTTTATTATATATTTAGAGGCACAGAAACAGAAAATATAAACGATATTATATACGATTTAACTGGTATTGCCACAGGTACACTAAAAGATCAGTTAGATGATGCTCGAGTCTTTTATAACGAGGTGGAGTCAAGTGTCAAGGATAATATTGGTATCCATGAATATGAGGAACTTCGACATCATGGAGATGGTCACTCTTTAGGAGGACACCTAATTGTTAGCTTAGCTTTAATTGAAAAAGATTTTGCTTCTGTAAGAGGAGTGAATGATGCTCCAGTAAATTTAGTTCAAATAGTAGATCTAGATCTAGATTTCAGGAGATATTTATTCACAAAAGGCTATGAAGTTAATAACATCGCACCCGAAGAACTACAACTGCTCGCGCGTAATTTTTATGCTGACGAAGCGAAGAATATTTCACACACACGCGTTCGTGGTGAACCGCTTTACCCGCAGACTATCCCATATACACTGTATATCGGGAATGACATCTACTACATTGGCGACCCAAACACCCTGGAATTTCCAAATGTTTTTGATTCGTCTAATACTGGTTCTGGTTTTCGTTTTGCAAGTCTAATAAGCAGCCCTTTAGGAGTTTTCTATGATCTTGGATTAGGCATTAAGGTGAAAGCAGACTCCTATCTATATGACTTTCATGTAGGCAGGCTAATGGGTTTAATTGGAGCGATGGGTGAAAATATGTCGGTTGCAGAAATTACAGAGGTTATTGAAGCAGCCAAGGATAATCCGTTTGCGGCATTACAGTTAATTCCTAATGCTGAATACGCTCGTTTAATTAGGACATTTGGGTTAAGCCATCTTTTAGAAGGCTTGATGGCACTAAGCAATACAGCTGTGTTAGGAAAAGCACTCGATGTTGTAAAGCATTTTGACCAGATGGATTTGCATAGCATGCAGACACTTATAGATTTATATAATGATCCTAACGTACAAAAGGTATTATATCGCCTTGAGCCAGGAACGAAAAATCATATTAAACTTAATATTGGTACTCTTTTTGGAGCTATGAGAGCAATGGAAGAAGCGCTTGAGCGTAAAAGAGAAGCATTAGGTAAGCTTTTACAGTACCGACAATTTGATGTGCAAGAGCGTGTTTTTGAAGAGCGTCAACGCATTGAATCAATGATGAGTGGGAAGGAAGCAAATTGGCAAGCTTTTTTAAATGAAGAGGGATATAAGTGGACTAATGATACGATTCATAAGCCTACAGGTGTGACATTCCGTAAAGAGTTTGATCCAATTAATTCACATGCGCTTGAGCAAGTAGATTGGATCATTGAATCCTATGAACTTGAAATAAAAGAATTAGAATCGATGCTATCAGACTATAAAGAAACCATGCACGTTCTTTTTGAAACGGATGAAGAATTGGCAGCTTTAATTCGATAAGGAGGAATGGTCTTGTTTGATTGGTTAAATCCTAATGTCGGTACGTATCGTTTTCCTTTTGATGAAGAAGCGTTTGAGGTGGAATCCAGACAAAAGATCGAGCGTATTCAAGATCAAATGGCAACTGGAACTGCACAAATGAATTATGCTAACACAATACTGGGCGATCAGGAAGGAGCGTTTGTTGAAAGCCTTCTTGAACGTCTTGACAAGCTTGTAGGTGCAGAAGAAACAAAAATGCTATTTATTCAAAATTCAAATATGCTTCATGCGAAAGGATTAGCTGCTACGCTTTCTGATAATGCCAAACAAAAATATGATGTTCATACGGAATTAGACCAAGATGCACTCACACGTTCTTTAGAAAAGATGTCTAACTCAAACATTTGGTAAAGAGCGGCGGTCTAAATGGCTGTCGCTTTTTTGAAGATGAAATTCTGTTCTTAATTAGTGAAGAGAGTAGGAGCTAGGATAATCGTTCTACTCGATAAAGACAAAAAACATAAATCAATATTGCACGACAAAAGGGTGAATCAGTTGAAAAAAGTTATCTAACACTTCCGGTCTGTGTAACGATAGCAATTTTCTTCCTTAAAAAAGCATTAAAAACTACAGAACGACATTGCTATAAGCGATCCGTTCACGAATCAGTTTATCGATACAGAGATCGAAACGGATGAAGGGTTTCATTCCTTTGAGTCGGGAAATGAAAAGTTTTCGATGTGGTTTCCGGAACACTTTAAAGTTAATGAGCGAGGAGCACGATATGTCTCTAAAGAGCATTATGAATCATGGAACGCGATTTATAAATCAAAGAATAAAGAATAAGATATGCTCATTGCCAAAATAAAGCTAAGAATAGCAGGGGTTGCTAGGATCACTTTTCCTTGTTTGAACAGTTCTTTTACATGGAAAAAGACAGCAATGACCATAGGAAAAAGTGCAACAATGAAGATTATGTTGGATTTTGTTGCAATCGCAATAAGAAAAAGAACAAATGCGCCGGTGGGTAAGAGTTGATTACGATTGCTTTTCAAGGTTGATCTCCTCCAAAATGATTCTTAATGTTTCTCTTATATCCTTTATGGCAGCAATATAAACGAAAAGGTATAGGGGGAGTACACAACTTAGCGCAAAATAAAACCCCTGTCCGATAAAGGACAAAGGTTAGTGAATTACGATACCTCGGTTGGAAAATCCTGCTTAACAATACTCATTTTTAAAATTCGTTTGCGCTCTAAGTCCGTCTCAAGCACAGTAAAAAGTAGATTTTCCGTCTCGAACACTTCCCCTTTTGATGGTAAGCGGCCAAAATGTTTTAACGCAAAACCAGCGAGGTTGTTTTCCCCCTCTGGGATGTCTGTCCCAAATACATTGTTCAGTTTCCGAAGGGAGAGCTTTCCATGACATTCAATTTTTCTATCCGTGATGGAATCAATTAAGCTATCTTCTTCATGATCGGTTTCGTCTTCAATTTCTTGTCCAATCATTACTTCAATAATGTCTTCGTGTGTGATAATGCCTTCTGTTCCGCCATATTCATCAAAGACAATCGCCATATGTTTACGTTCCTGCATCATTTTTCTGAAAATGACTTCAACTGACTGAAATTCAAACACAACAAGCGGTTTCATATCACTAAATTCTGTTATGTGCTTATGGAGCTCTAATGACCAAGAAGCCAAGAATTTTGAATGGAAGATACCAGTAATTGTATCTCGGTCTTCCTTATAAATCGGATAACGTGTATAGCGATTGTTGATAACAAAGTCCCTGACTTCTTCATACGGTGTGTCTTCCTGAATGGCTTCGATTTCAATTCGGGGTGTATTAATGACGTCTTTCACATCAAGCTCCCTAAAGTCGAGAATCCCTTTAATCCGGTGGGATTCATCTTTCTCAAAGGTACCTTCACCACTGGCGATATCGACAATAGCTCGCAGCTCTTCTTTTGAATACGATTCTTCCTTTGGCTGATTTTTTGATAGAACACGGATAATGGATCCGGTTGCTAAGTTAAGTAAGTATGTAACGGGCTTTAAGATAATCATAACCGTACGTATGATTGGTGACACGAGTAAAGCAATCTTTTCCGGAAATGATGCTGCAATTGATTTAGGTAACACTTCAGCAAATATAATGATGGTCACAGTTAAAACAGCCGTTGCTAAAGCGACGCTAATGCCGTAATCAATGGCAACCATTGTCACAAGGGTTGGCAATAAAATGTTTGCAATATTGTTTCCAATTAGAATTGTTGTAATGAATTGGTCTGGTCGTGATACAAGTTTTAATAGCCCTTCGGATTTTCTGTCTCCTGTAGAAGCTTTTGTTTGAATCTTCATCTTGTTTGCTGCGGTCAGCGCTGTTTCACTTCCTGAAAAGAAAAGCGAAGCAAGCAAACAAGCAATTATAGCAAATAGCACTAGATGCGCCTCCTGAATGGAATATGTATTGTTAATCAAGTAATCAAGATGATTAAAACAGAAAAGAAAAGGATGAAAAAACCGTCATTGTCTCATTTTCCTATATACAATAATATAACGAATAATGTAAGGGAACTCAACTTTCGTACAAATGAACGAAACGATGTTCTAGATTCTGATCATGTTAAGGAGCCTTACCCCGGAAATAAAAGGATAAGGCTTTATTTATCTTCTTTCAGACGTTCGTCCATGTTCCTCGGTCTGTTTCAATCAAAAGGGGTGAAGGTATCGCTGTTTTATCGGAAAAATCCAGCGTCTGCCGATTGGTGATAAAATGATGTATACGCCATCATGATATTCACCAAAGAAATTTAAATAGGTCTCATAATGGATGTCTTCATTATTTCGAATATGGATGTTCATGGCTTGTAATTGGGTTACGAGTTTTTTCATTTGATTGGTTGCGACTCCAATTTCGCTAATTTCCAAAAGATGACTTGATTTGAATGCCGTTTCTTTTGCATTAGGAGTTGTTTCTCTCGCAATACATTCAACAATATTTCCTGAAGGGTCTTCAAAGTAAAACGACTTAGCTTTCGCGCTCACAAATTCGATTTCATTTTGATTCTCTTCCGTTGATAAAGGTACTCGAGCTTTGGCCCATGTTTTTGCCTCGTTAAAAAGATTTGGAGGTATATTAAAAGCAAAATGATAATAATTGCTGCCAGCATCATCGCGATGAATAGTGAAGCGGCTTTTTCCGACTGAAAAAGTAGTTGTATCCACTGTTTCATGAAGTGGATGTAATCCTATTACATGTTTATAAAAGGTAATCGTTTTGTCATATGAGGGTACAAAGATACTCAATTGTTTTATTTGCAATGGTCATACTCCTTTCGATCAAACGCGTTGTATGTTTTTCAGTATAAATGCTTTAAGGGAAGAAATGCGTCATTCAAAGGAGGGGAATCGATTCATCCTTTTGGTGTAGGTGAATTAAAAAAGGCAATGCACTTGTAGCGTTAAAGGATTAAAACCAGTCTTTTCCATGCTTACAAATGAATTGAATCTCTTTTTGATAATGTTCTAGGTGCCCCTCATAAATCATCTTTTGGAATGCCGGGTCGCCTTCATGAGCCTTTCTTGTCATCAATTGACATAACCCCTCCAAACGTCGCACAACCATTTGTACAAAGTCTTCTTTTACTTCTTCGCCATAAGCGTCAAAAAACAATTGAATGCGATGTTTTGTATGGCTTGCGTGATCGGAGGCAGTATAAATGGTTTTCTCGCCATTTTCCGTATAAACAAGCCGACTTAATGGTGCGCATGTATAAAGCGTGTAGGCAATGTCCCAAAGCCGTGGACCTGGACCAGCAACATCAAAATCAATAATACCGACTGGTTTTTTATGATTGAAAATGATGTTATAAATCGCAAAATCATTATGGCATAAGACCTCATGGTTGGTTGGGGTGTTATCAATTGGTGGCCAATCATCTTTATATGAAAAATCGCTAACCGCATCATGGTAAAGACGCAACATGTTGGCAATTTCAACTAAAGCTTCATCAGACCAGATGTATCCATTAAAAGGGTCGTGACCTGCCACACCTTCAATATAAGATAAAATTTCCCTTCCTTTATGATCAATCCCTAAAAACCTTGATGCGTATCGGTATCCTTTGTTCTCTAAATGTTGTAAGAGTGTATGAACCCGCGCGCTTTCAGGTTTTAACCGACGTCGGATTGTATCCCCTAAACGATACACGTCAGAGACATTCCCACCTGCCAGTAATTCCTCATTCATATCATTTGTCATAAAACCCCTCCTTAAAAAGTGCTCCTACGAAGAATTCGACTATGGGAAAGAATAACCTTTTTCTTTAGCGATGACCAAGCAGCGTATGTTGTAATTTTTGCAGAAGAGCCAGATGTTCTTTGTGTGTTTTTAGTCAAAAAATAAAAAAAGAATTGGTATTCCATTTTAGTTCATATTACGCTAAAACAAGAAAGGGGGCATGGTGATGGAGTTGTCAATTGAAACAATCCCAGCGTCTAGAATTGCGTATTTCAGAAGCATTGGTGAATATGGTAGTAGGCAAAACAAGGAGGCGATGGAGAGTTTAAAAACATGGGCAATACAAAACAATCTTTTAACCAATTCAACGATACTAGGCATTCCTCAAGATGATCCGAGTCAAACGCCAAAAGAAGAATGCCGTTATGATGTTTGTCTTCTCATTGACAATGATTTTAATGTAACTGAACCAGCGAAATTCGGTCAATTTGGTGGTGGGACGTACGCTGTTTTCTTAGTTAAACACACAAGCGAAGCTCTGGCGGATTTCTGGAATCGTCTGTTTACGATCATTAATAAAAACGGGTTACATATGAAACAACAACCGATTATAGAAAGATATACTGCGGAGATGCTTGAAAAAGAGTTGTGTGAACTCCTCGTGCCAGTCGAGCATCACGGGGCAAATTGAAAGGAGGTTGACGAAGTCATGCATAAGAAAAAAGTCGACAATGATTGCCGACTTTTTTTCTTATATTTTTTTATATTCACTGTGTCTGACACCTGATATGAAGGGTGTGCCATCTCCGAGTGCAGTGTCATCAAAACGAACGGAACATGTATTAACGTGAACATTCACTACTTCTCCGCTATGACCTTTGTAATCACCACGCTCAACTTTTATTCTGTCGCCAATTACTACATCAATGACTTGCTCGTTTGATTCAGCCACAATCATCACACTCCGTTTAACTAAATCTATATTTTAAGGATTGTTTCTTAGTTTCATTAGAAGACAAAAGAGGATATAGAAGCTTAAATTGCCTAAATGAATCCCTAAGCGTTTTTAGTTTATATGCAACTAGCCAAAAGTTCAAGCGATACTATTTAATTAAATGACAAAATCTTGAACGTTTATGATTTGCTAAAGAGTCAATATGGTTAATCCCTCTAATAACAGGTTTAAGCAATCAATCTGCTTCGCACATCCATCCACCGAAAAGACCAGTGGAGTAAAAGCGGGTTACATTTGTAAACCCGGCTTCTTTTAGTAATGCAATCAATTGATCTTCTGGAGTAAATGAAAGGTTCATGATTGTTTTGCCCATTCCATTTACTTTGGTTTGATCAAATCCGTTATCGAGGAAGAAACTTTTCCAAATCTCGATTCGTTGCTGAAGTTCGGCGCTGTCACGATCCCCATAGGCAGTGACGAGAACAAATGGTGCTCCGCTGCTGACCCGTTTTCGAATTTGGTTTAATAAAGCTCGTTTTTGGTCGTATTCCTCGATAAACTGCAAAACAAGAATACAACTAACCCCATCAAACATGGTTTCTGTTGCTGGAAGGTCGTTCAATGTTCCTTGAATGAGGCTCACGCGTTTTTCCAAGCCAAGTGTATCCACTTTCTCTTGTGCCATAGCAAGCATTTCTTCGGAAGGATCAATGCCAGTGAAAGACCATGTTGGGTTTGATGGTCCCCATGTCGCTAGCTCATTACCGCCCCCGGCACCTACGATGAGTAGAGAGGCGTCTTGATTTATAAATTGAGCACGGAAATACGATTGAATCATCTTAAATAATCCATCATAAGTCGGAATGGACATGCGCGCATTTTTCTCGTACGCTCCTGATTTTATCTGTTCATCTGATCGATCATTCATGTATTGTACCCTCGCTTTGTTATTAGGTATATTAAAGACTCTTAATATCTGTAATATAACTTAAGGGAGAGATAAACGCAATGAATCTGTTCTTTCTTTCCGTTTAACGAACAAAACACTCCTCATTGTAGAAGGAGTGCTTGGGCTCATTTACATTATAGGTAGGAGAGTAGAGTCTTTAATCTCTCGTAAGACTAAGCTCGTTTGTATTGTTGTGACTCCGATTTTGTTGATTTCTCTTATAAAAGACTCTAGTTCTTTTCGATTTCTGCAAACAATTTTTAGTAGATAATCGTATTCTCCAGTTAAGCAATGACATTCCAATACTTCTGGCATTGTCCGTAAAGCTTCTTCGAGCGTATTTAATTGATCTGCTTGATGAATATGCGTATTAATGAATACAAAGCACAACAAGTCGAACCCTAATTTTTCTTGATTCAGAATCGCTACTTGTCTTTTAATGAATCCATCATTCTCCAAACGTTTAATCCAGAGATGTACGGCTGGAGGAGATAAATTGATTCGTTAGAAATATCGATATTACTAATTTTCTCTTCGTTTTGTAATAATTTCAGAATCTGAATGTCGACGGCATCTAATACTTTGCTTGTAACGGATTCCATCTTGGTTCACTAGGGGCCAACACGTCTGGTTGTTTTTGAACTTGAATCCCGTTTTTACAGCAATCCTTGCTTCTTTGCTATTAGGGGAGACGATGACATGGATTCAAGGAGTCGGCAGTCTCGTTGTTATTTCTGGTTGCTTCTTATTTGCACATTTTAAAACAAAGAAGAGAGCTTTTGGCGGAGGAGCAATAAGAACTGCGTTCGCAAGAAGAAAACAGCTACCATGAGACTGTAGCTGTTTATTCTCGCCTTTTTCCACATGAAGTTGTTGTTAAAATGCTCCAATCAGAAGGGTGTTGTTTTATTTTTATTATATTTGTTTTATCTGTAGTAGCGTAATAGCGTCTGAACACAAGGAATGAGTATCATTGCCCCGCAAAAAAACGCCCAAAGCAGACTAACCACCGGATGAAATGTAGGAGTAAGCAGAGGGATAAGACCTGTGGGAAAGAGGATCATGCCGTATTGAATGAGCTTTTTACCACCATAATGGTTGATTGCATACCACTCTTTCTCACTAACCGTCCCTTTAAAAGTCATTCCATAGAAATGATTTGGTTTAACTTTCTTATAATAAAGAGGAATTCCAAGCAAGCAGACAAGGAGACCTAAAACAAAACTTGAAACCGCCTCTGCGATATTTGCCATTTTATCACGCCCAAACATAATGAAGGTACGTTTATCTTAGTAGGTATTCAAAGGAATGTTTCTTGGAGTTGATGTCTTAAATCTCGCTCCAACTCCTATTGCTTAAGGAAAGTGTACCATATTAATTGGTCATACGTTTAATATAAATGAGCCCCTGTATCCTTAGTTACTAAAGGTACAGGGGTTATTTCTATTATCAACTGGTCTGGTTTGTTTCTGTCTTAAGACACACGAGGCGATCCATGTGGTTGGTTAGTATAGATACGAGATTTGTAGCTTCCTTGTTTTTTAACCATTTTTCAATTGAGATACGAAAGGCAGACATATAAAGAGCAACAAGAAAGTGGAGCTCCTGCTCGTCGGTATTCTCCAAATAAGCATGTAGTTCGTTTCGTATAACGGGTTCTGATTCAAGCAATGTATATAGAAATAAGGACGAAACGGACGACGCTTGCATGGCAATTTCATAACGAATAAGAAAGTTAGTACGTTCATTCTGGTACTTATTGGCTAGGTCATAAAAAATAGCATGAAGCGCAGTATGAGGCGATGCCGTTGTTTTTATTTGTTTGATTGAGTGTGAAATCTCCTTTTGTGTCGTGTGTAGAAAACGTGTAAGGACTTCTTCTTTTGATGAAAAATAACGGAAAAAGGTGCGCGATGACAACATGACTTCGTCTGCAATCTCTTTAATCGATGTTTGTTCATACCCTTTTTGTTGGAAAAGGTGGAGCGCTGCTTCTTCTATGTTTAGTTGAGCTTGGCGTTTTTTGCGTTCTCTTAAACTAAGGGAATTTAACTCCTCTTGCGGGGATGGTTTTTTATTCGTCATAGTGAATTTGTCCTCCGTTGACTTTTGTCATTCAGTGACATTATACTTCTTGTACACGTTATTAACAAGGTGTAAACCGATAACGTAGCAATGCTTATTTAACCTTTTTTCAGGAAGACCAACTCTTATCAATATTGGAAAGGAAGGTCGTCATGAACCAATCAAACGATGCTATTCAAGAAAAACTGTTACATGTATTAAGTGGTAAAAGCGAAGAAGATCCATTCTCTGTTTTCGCAGAGGTGCGGCAAGAAGGAGCCGTTATGCCAATTCCAAATCCAATGGGTGGCGGAGACAGGCAAGCATGGGTCGTGACGCATATGGACGAGGCAATGCAGGTTTTAAAGAATCATCATCGTTTTACTGTAGACCCGAGCTCAATTGATAGCAATCGTCATATTCGAGATCACATCGCAAGCACGGTTGATTCCTCAGCACCGCAGACGTTTTTTACGGGAAAGTCGATGCTTTTTGTTGACGAGCCCGATCATCGCCGGTTGCGTAAACTTGTATCGAAAGCTTTTACCCCTCGATATATGGAAAGCCTACGGCCTCGCGTGCAAGAAATTGCTGATGAATTACTTGATCAAGTTCAAGCAAAAGGAGAAATGGATCTTGTCAAAGACTATGCGTATCCATTGCCAATCAATGTCATATCAGAAATGCTTGGGGTGCCACAATCTGACCGAGCAGAGTTGCAAAGCTGGTCATCGGCGATATCAAATGGGTTAGGCTACGGACGACAAGATCCAACCGCCGTTGCAAATATGCAAGCGTTTGGCGAATACACGGCTCAGCTTGTACGAGATAAACGTAAGAGTCCTGAGGATGATTTGATTAGCCAGTTAATCGCGATTGAAGAAGAAGGGGATCGGTTAAGCGAAGAGGAATTAATCTCGATGATTACGCTCTTAATCTTTGCTGGGCATGAAACGACTTCGAATTTAATTGCGACTGGAACGATGATGCTGCTCGATAATCCAGAACAGCTTGATAAAGTGAAAGCGGATCTTAATCTTGTTCCTGGTGCGGTTGAAGAATTGTTACGATTTAATGGGCCATCAACAACTACTGGACCGCGATTCGCAACGGAAGATATTGAGCTTGGGGGACAGCCAATTAAAAAAGGCGATATGATTCTTGTGATGGTAAAGGCGGCGAATCGTGATGAAAACAAGTTTACAGAACCAGAGGATCTGGAAATTATCCGTAAAGTTGATCGTCATTTAGCCTTCGGACAAGGCATCCATATGTGTTTAGGTGCACCACTTGCTCGAATTGAAGGAGACGTAGCATTTACTACTTTATTAAAAAGAATGCCGAATCTTAGACTCGGTATTCCACGTAAAGACGTGACATGGCATTTCGCCTTATCTTCGCAAGGGCTCGGTTCATTGCCTCTTTCGTTTTAACTAAGGACACCACAATAAATGAAACAAAAAAAGCTTGTCGACCGTTTTGTCGACAAGCTGATACCTTTTTGTATGAAGGAAGGTGTCTTTTGTTTATCCGTATTTAAATGACCCCGATCAACCAAGCAATCAACACCATGATAATACTGAATCCCCAGAACCAGAAGAACGCATAGCGGATGTATTTACCCATATCAATTCCAGCTAGGCCGACAGCGAGCCATACGGCCGGAGCAAGGGGACTAATAAATGTACCGACAACATTACCAATCATCATTGCATATCCAGTTGAGGTGCTGGCAACGCCAACTTCAGTTGTAATGCTTTCAACGATTGGAAATAATGCGTAATAATAAGCATCCGTGCTAGTAAGCATATCAAATGGTACACCAAGTAGCCCGATAATAATGTGCAGAATCGGTAGAATTGCTGCTGGTAAAATTTCAATACTATCAACAGCAATCGATTCAAGCATACCAGAACCGTTCATGATCCCGAGAAATGTTCCAGCGGCTAATATGACTGCAGCCATAAGTAAAGCACTCGGTGAGTGTGCTTTGACCCGGTCCATTTGTGTTTGTACATTTGGATAATTAACAACAAGAGCAAGAACTAATCCAATCATGAATGTATAGCCAGCAGGTAAGAAATTCCCAACTAATAATACTAGAACAGCGATGAAAATGAGAGCGTTGATCCAGATTAAATTGTATCGTTTTAGCTCTGCTTCACCGTTGTTACTAATGGCTGAGAGTGCTTCCTTTAATTCCTCTTCTCCCATTGTGCTAGCAGCTGCCTCACCAAATGCGAATTTCTGAATCCGTTTCTTTTCTCGTACGCCTAATATAAAACCTAGACTCAAAACAAGAATGAGACCGATGATTTGCATTGGAATAAGAGGATACCAAAGTTCAACAGGGCTTATTTCAAGAACAGATGCTACACGTCCAGTAGGTCCGCCCCACGGAACCATATTCATAATCCCCGCACTAATTCCGACAAGCATAACCAATAAATAGGGACTCATTTGTAAACGCTTGTACAAAGGGAGAAGCGCTGGGATTGTTAATAAAAACGTCGTTGCCCCTGCACCATCCAGGTGCGCAACAGATCCAATTGCTGCTGTACCAACTGCAACGGTAACAACATTGCCTTTTGTTAGTTTGACCATCCCTTTAATAATCGGTTCAAAGAATCCTGTATCTTGCAAGACTCCAAAAAACAAAATAGCAAATATAAACATAATGGCAACGTTTAAGACTTGATCAATGCCAGCTTCAAAAAAATCAGTTATTTCTGTTATGCCAAAACCTGCAAGGAAGGCTCCAATTAAAGGAACAGCGACCATGGCCACAATAGGGCTTGCTTTGCCCCAAACAAGTAAAGCAACAATAATTAGAATGATGGAGATACCAATAATACTTAACATGTAAATTCCTCCTGGTGCATCGTCATAAAAATCTTTATGTTTGCGCTTACATTAATATTGTATAAACCTATCATACGAGAAGTAAGATAACTATTTATATTTATTGAGAGTTTATTGTTCATTCTGTTCATGGGTTAAACCACATTTACAATGAGAAGCTTGTAACAACTTCTCCATATTTTTATCTTATAAAGGCATATGATTCCTACATCAAGTATGTTAGGTTGTAAAAGACTCTACGGTTTTTTAAACGACTTATAAGTTCTTGGTGTGTTAGGAGGAAAACATATGACGAATTTTTCAATAAGACGCCCGATCTTTACGATCGTTGTGATGGTCTTGTTTATTATTATGGGGATTGTATCGACAACCCGATTGCCGTTGCAATTAATTCCAGATATTGACCCTCCGGTAGCAGCAGTAGTGACAAGCTACTCGAGTGCAGGACCAGATGAGGTCTTATCAGAAGTAACCGAGCCAATTGAAGAAGCGCTCGCAACAACTTCAGGATTACAAACGATGCAATCAAATACGACTGAAGGGACTTCAATGGTCATTCTCCAGTTTGATTGGGACACGTCGATTGATGATGTAGAATTGGATATTATTAACACGCTCAGGTCTGTTGATCTACCTGACGATGCAAATGAACCGTCATTTTTACAGTTTGATCCATCGATGATGCCGATGATGCAACTTGCTGTGACTTCAGGTGACTCGATTGTAGATTTCCAAGACGATGTGAATGACTTGTCAGACGAACTATTAAACATCGTTGGCGTGGCAAGTGTTGACGCCAATGGAAGTTTGACAGAAATAGTAGAAATTAGTCTTGATCGAGACGAGATGAATGACTACAATGTCACGCAAGATGATGTGAGTGGGGTTATTCAAGCAAATGATGTATCGATGCCTGGTGGGGCTGTTGAGCAAGACGATTTAACGTTAACAACGCGGGTTATTAGTGAGATTACGACTCTTGATGACATACGCGAACTCGTTGTTTCACTCGATCCCGATTCAGGTGATGAAATTACAATTGATGACCTTGCCGATGTGGATATCGTTGCTGAAGATCAAACGGTTATTACAAGAGCGAATCAAGAAGAAGCGATGACGTTAGCTGTTATGCAAGAAAGCAGTGCAAATACATCTCAAACATCCAATGCAGTGAACGAACGAATTGATGAGTTGTTAAATGATAGTGATTATGACGATTTAGATATCGTTTCGATTTATGATGAGGGACAATTTATTAATGCGGCAATTTCAAGTGTCGTGACAGCATTGATTCTTGGTGGCGTTCTTGCCATGGCGGTCTTATTCTTATTCCTTAGGAATTTTAAAACGCCACTCATTATTGGTTTAGCGATTCCAATTTCCATTATGGTTACATTTGCGCTTATGTTTTTCCTCGATATTGGGTTAAACATTATGACGCTAGGTGGGCTTGCGTTAGGAATAGGTTTAGTAGTTGATAATGCCATTGTTGTTATCGAAAACATCTACCGACACCTTTCACAAGGAAAAGATCCGAAAAAAGCAGCAAGTGAAGGAACGAAAGAAGTGTTTGGTGCGATTGTAGCATCAACATTAACAACCGTTTCTGTCTTTTTACCGATCGTCTTTATTTCAGGAATTGTTGGCGACCTCTTTAGAGATCTTGCATTAACAGTTTCCTTTAGTTTATTGTCATCTTTATTTGTGGCCATTACGCTTGTACCAATGCTTGCAAGCCGTGTCTTAAAAACGCCAAAAGAGGATGTAGAAGAAAGCCGTAGAAACACAAAAACGATGCGCTCACTTGAGAAGATGACCCATTGGTCACTTGGTCACCGGAAAACCGTGATCGGCATGACACTTCTCTTGCTTGTTGGTGGTGTTGCTGGCTTAAGCACAGTCGGAACAGAGCTTTTACCTGAATCTGATCAAGGTACATTTACTATCGAAGTTGAAATGGAGACCGGGACAACTCTGAGTCGTACCGATGAAGCGGTAGAACGGATTGAAGATGTTTTAAATGACTATCAGGAAATCGCTGATTATTCGTCAACGATCGGTGGCACTTCCATGGATATGGGTGGAAATGGACAGTCCCATATGGCGGAAATTGCCGTATCACTCGTACCTGCGGATGAACGGACACAAAGCGATGGAGCGTTTGTAGAGTCCATTACACGGGATTTGGAACGGGCTGATAGTGACGCAGATGTACGAGCATTCACGCAAAGTGCGGCAATGGGCGGCGAAGCAAACACGGTTCCATTTACAGTCGCTTACTCTGAACGTGAAGAATTATATGAGTTTGCGGAAGAAGTAGAAGAAGAACTGCTTGATTCAAATTTAATAAACGAAGTGCAATTAAGTATTGAAGATACTGTTCCAGAAGTTGTCATTGAAGTAGATGATGAGGCAGCTATTGAAAATGGGTTTACTCCAATCGAGATTGCACAACAAGTAAATGAAGCAACGCGTGGAGAGACGATTGGAACTGTGCGCATTGGTGAAGATGAAGAGGATCAATCAAGGTCAGTTTACGAAGTAATGGTCAGCCTGTATTCAAGTTATACGGAATCGGTTAGTGACCTAGAAGAGTTAACAATTACGAACAGTGAAGGATCGATTGTCACATTAGATGAAGTGGCAGACATCACTGAAGGCGAAGGACCTGCTGCCATTCAACGTGCTGACCAAGAAGAAGCAGTTGAATTTACGGTAGGATATACGACGAATGCTGTATTAGGTGATGTATCTAGCTTCATTACGCAAGCGATCGATGATGTGGAACTGCCTGATGGAGCAGAGTTCTCATTCGGAGGGGAACAAGAAATCCTTGATGATGCGATTGGTAGTTTAATCTTGGCACTAGTGTTAGCGGTCATATTCATCTACTTAATTATGGCAGCACAATTTGAATCGTTTAAACTTCCATTCATTATGATCTTGACGGTTCCTCTTGTTGTAATAGGTGTTTCGATTGCGTTAACGATGACGCAAACGGCTATTGGTATTACAACATTTATTGGGGTTATTATTCTCGTTGGGATTGTAGTTAATAACGGGATTGTTATGTTGGATTTTGTGAACCAACAAAAACAAAAAGGCTTAGGGACATACGATGCACTCGTTGAGTCAGTAAAATTAAGAACAAGACCGATCGTAATGACATCTGTTACGGCAATACTAGGAATGGTGCCAATTGCGATTGGCATTGGTGAAGGGGCAGAGATGCAACAGCCAATGGCGATAGCGGTAATCGGTGGTTTGATTAGTAGTACCTTGTTAACACTCGTGTTCATTCCTGTTGTTTATAGTTTATTTGATAAAGAAACGCGTCACCTTAGAGGAAGACCTGTCATCGTTGAACATGGAGACGGAGAAAGCCAAAGATATTTACGTTCATCTCATGATCGAGTCAATGGTGAATGGGTCGAGGCAGAAGATGAGCAACAAGATCATCACACGGATGCAAGTGACGAGAGTCAGGAGAAAACAGAATCCGAATCTCAAAAAGAGAACGATGATTTATCAAAAGATGAGATTTTACATCTGCTTGAACACATCTTGAAAAAGAACAAAAAGGACTCTGATAAAGAGTAAGAGTGAGTATAGAAAAAACCTCTGAGATTTCATCTCAGAGGTTTTTTAGGTTTGTTGGAGGTTGTTTCATCTTACGATTCAGTTATACCGAATAATGAGATCAAGATCTAGCGGACGGCAAGGTAGGGAAAGGATCACACAGTCACTCATCCGTAAAAAAGAGTGTCGAAAGGGCTACTCTCCTAATAAAATAGCAGCCTCCACTTTAATGGTGAATGGCTGCTTTTCATTAGAATTTAATATGAAGACTTTCAATCAATTTATCAAGTAAATTTAATTGACGTTTAGTTGCTCTTAAGTTGCGAACCATTCCTTTTATAATAATTGGATTGGGTTTAAGATTCATTAGTTCTTTTTCAAGAATCGCTAATGTTTGAAGTGCCTCTTCTTTCACTTCATCAAGCTGTCCTTGTTTAAGATCAGCCTTCATTTGCTTCGTAATCTCTAGTGGATTTAATCGTTCCTCTGGGTCCTCGTCAAGATATAAAGAACGAAGATGGTTATTCATAAAAGGAGGATAAGAGGAATGAGGTAGATTCTTTAAAACGATGTCTACTTGGTCAATGCAATACCGAATAACTTGATCGAGATCTGCTGGTAATTGATGCATGACTACGAGTTCCATGTACTGCCGTGTAATACCGATTAATGTAAAAGCACCGTCTGTGACATATGGCTTAATGGAGTCTCCATAAATCTTTAGTAACGACTGTTCGACCCAATTAAAATTGATTGTTGATTTGCTTTGCATTTGTCGGTAAAGTTGTTTGTTTTCTAAATGACGCATTTCTTGATCTTGAACGCGGTAGAACTCTTGGTTCTCAATATAATGGTTAATGACAATCTTTAATTGGTTTGCCAATTTCTCTTTTTGTGACAAAACAGTATCCGCTTCGATTGCTATAATTTGATCTTCTATATATCTAAAATAATATTCTAATATACTTATAAGTAGTTCTTCTTTAGATTTAAAATAAAGATACAAGGTTCCTTTTGATATGCCACATGTTTCTGCGATGGTTTGCATGGATGTTCCTTTATAACTTTTGGAAGAAAATAAATTTTTGGCGGTAACGAGTATTTCTTTTTCCTTTTCAAGATCTTTTTTCCTCAAGTCATAACCACCTTAATCAAATTTCCATTCTATCGTACCACAAATCGAAAAAGGAAAACAAACAACGATCAGAGCATACGGAATTGTTAAAAAACAAGTGTGGCTTTCTTATGATAGCTATGAATGAACAGGGTGATAAACGATTGATTTGTTAGCACATTTAGCAAATATACAAGGGGCTAATCAAATCATAATTAGTTAAAGGCTTGCTGATTAATCGAGTTGGTGATAGAATCAGCAGTAACAAACACGAAAGGAATGATGGGTGGCCGATGGATAACTAACCTATTTTTTACATTTGAAATGGATATTTCAAACGATAAAACATAGGATTAGTCTGCCCACATTTCAAATAATTGATTGAGTCGCCTAAAGGGACTCGTTCGTTTATTTACGTACGGTTATATAAGACTAATCCTTCCAAATTATGTTTGGGAGGATTTTTTAATTCTCCCTGTAGAAGGGATGAGCATAATGATTGAATTGATTCGAATGCATGATATAGAAATAGAAATACAAGGTCATACGCTATTGGAAAAAGGAAATGGCACCGTCAATAAAGGAGACGTTATTGGGATTATTGGGAAAAATGGTGCGGGGAAGTCAACCTTGTTAAACCTGTTAAACAAAGAGTTAGCTCCGACAAAGGGGCAGCTCATATATGGTCAAGAGGATCTGAAGGTTTCGATGGTCGAACAAGAAACAGAGTCTTATTTGATTGATCGTTTAACGGCAGATGAGTTAACATTATTAAAGCACTGGCACGTACCTGCGCATCATTTTGAAAAGCTAAGTGGTGGAGAAAAGCTAAAAGCGCGTCTTGCGAAAGGCTTTACAACCGATTGCGATCTTTTATTACTAGATGAGCCAACCAACCACTTAGATGAACAAAGCTTAGCTTTTTTAACAAAACAAATCAAAGCGTATAAAGGAACGATTGTACTTGTTTCCCATGATCGCTCCTTTCTAGACAGTGTGACAACAAAAATATGGGCAATAGAAAATAGAAGCTTGGTTGAGCACAAAGGCAATTACACAAGTTATATGAAAGCACGAGAAGAAAAAAGGGCAGCACAACAACGGGAATATGAGAAACAACAAAAAAAGATTAAACGGATCGAAAACCAAATGAACCAACTATCATCGTGGTCGAGTAAAGCTCATTCCCAATCAACGAAGCAGGAGGGGTTTAAAGAGTTTTATCGCGTGAAAGCAAAAAAAATCGATTCACAAGTTAAATCAAAGCAAAAGCGGCTTGAAAACGAACTCGAAAAAGCAAAGGTTGACCAAGTGGCGCCTGAATACGAAGTGCAATTCACAATGAAAGCAAGTGGGAAAAAAGGCAGACGATTTTTAGAGGTAAAAGCATTACACAAAGCATTTGGTGACCGCGTTCTCTTTACCGATTCGCATTTTACGATTCAACATGGTGAGAAAGTAGCGATAACAGGTCCTAATGGCAGCGGGAAAACAACCTTTTTACAAATGATTGTTGGGAAGGAACCGTTTGAAGGGGACGTTTGGAAGTCGAGTGCGGCAACGATTGGTTACTTAACACAAGAAGTGTTTGATCTTCCGTTAGACCAAATGCCAGAGCAACTATTTTATCAAAAGAAGTATGAAGACCGAGGTCATGTCCAAAACTTAATGAAGCATCTAGGATTTACGGCTTCCCAATGGTCAGAACCAATTGAGCTGATGAGTATGGGGGAGCGTGTGAAATTAAAGCTAATGAAATATATCCTCGAAGAAAAAGATGTGCTTGTTTTAGATGAACCAACCAACCATCTTGATTTAGAATCAAGAGAACAACTGGAAGATACACTTGCCCAATATAGTGGAACCATGTTGGTTGTCTCCCATGATCGCTATTTTTTAGAACAAACAACAAATACAAAATTAGTGATTGCAAAAGGACGTATCACAAAGCAGTTAGGCGAAGAACAAGCGCCAAACAAGAAAGAAAACAATGAAGAAGCACGAATGACACTTGAAACAGAGCGACAAGAAGTGCTTGGCAAGCTTAGTTTTGCGAAGCCAGGAAGTAAAGAATACACGGAATTAGATACAAAATTTAATGAGCTCACAAAACAAATTAAGGCGTTGTCTTAAGGGAGCGAGTGCGCAAAAGAAACGAAGGAGGTAGGGAATATGGGAAAAGCGATACCCTTTTTAATGTTCAAAGGTGGGAAAGCAGAAGAGGCAATGAATTATTACGTATCTATTATAGAGGACGCAGAAATAACGAGTATAGTACGGTATGGAGCGAATGAATCTGGAGATGAAGGAACAGTAATGCAAGCGACTTTTACTGTAAAAGAACAGGAGTTTATGTGTATCGATAGCAATGTGGCACATGCGTTTTCATTTACTCCTGCATTCTCCATTTACGTTACCTGTGACTCGCAAGAAGAACTAAACGAGCTTTATTATAAATTAATGGATGGAGGAGAAGCACTTATGCCAATTGGTGAGTATGGTTTTAGCCAAAAGTTTGGTTGGGTAAACGATCAATTTGGCGTATCGTGGCAATTAAATCTTCCCTCGTCACAGATAGGATAAAATAGGAAAACAGGCGCTTTTCTCACTTGAGGATAGCGCCTGTTTTAGTATAGAAGGGCGAGTTATATCAAGAATTTGATAAAAAATATGCAGCTAATCTTCATCAAGAAAGGGAGTAGACACATAAGTAAAGAAATAGACGAATGTAAGTAGATATGAAAGAATAAATAGTAAATTAGCTTATAAATTTGTTGAAGTCGAGCTATTATACAGATAAGTTGCTAATCATTATCGTTAATTGTAGATTTAACTCATTTGCAAAGAGCCATTTTTTTAGTCAGCTCGGTCGTACACGATAGTAATGATTTCTTTTAATGGAGGGAATTCGTTTGACGATTGGTATAAAGCTAAAAGAGGATCATGACTTTTCTTGGTTAAACAACTATGATGACGTTTTTGAAGTGTTTGATCA
The DNA here is from genome assembly GCF_002019705.1 of Shouchella patagoniensis. Taxonomy (GTDB): domain Bacteria; phylum Bacillota; class Bacilli; order Bacillales; family Bacillaceae_D; genus Shouchella; species Shouchella patagoniensis. The sequence continues at coordinate 4,360,183 of NZ_KV917377.1, forward strand.
ACAAGACTCGGGAAATATTTCATTTGGGGTAAATGTAGGCAACAAGAAGAGGTTTGTTAAATATGCAGGAGCATGCAATCTCGTCTACCAAGGATCTGTTGCCCAAGCGGTAAAGAACCTTGAAAACGCGAAAGAAGTGTATCAAGATCTAGCCCACCCGTCTTTAATAAGGTTATATCATTCGTTTCAAACGAAACAAGGGTTGGGTTTAGAGTTCGAATGGGTGGAAGGGGTTAACCTCTATCCCCATTGGACTTTTGATATTTACGATAGGCATCAAGATCCAAGGTCGTTGTATTATCAAACGAGGCATCTTCCTTTTGAACGTAAATTATCAATGATTGAGACGATGCTCCGCTTCTTATTGCATACAGAGGAGAACGGGTACACGCCCGTTGACTTTTATGATGGAAGTTTAATGTATGATATGGACACAGGGGTCACAAAAATCATCGATATCGATTTCTTTAGAAAAGGTTCAATTAAAAATACACTCGGTCAGGATTATTGGGGGCCGAAACGAATAAAGGCTCCAGAGGAGAAAACGAGGGGCGCTGTCATTGATTCCCGTACAACAGTATTTACTGCCGGGAAGATTATCATGGAACTCCTATCAACACACGAATCACCAACACTAAAAGAATTAAACTTAAATCCTACAGTAGAAAAAACAATTCAGACCGCAATAAAACAAGAGCAGAAGAACCGATTTTTGACTGTGCATGACTTCTATCAATCTTGGTCTAAGAAAGTAAAAAATGAGTGTAATGAACGTCAACAATAAAATGGAAAGTCCATTGCACGAACGAGAGTGAACCCCATCGCTCATAATCCTATATTTTAATCATTCTTCTCGCGTCTAAACGCCACGTCTGATAAACGCAGAACGCCATTCCTTCGCGGTAATGGCGTTCTGCGTTTGTATTTATTTAATAGAGTGCCACCCTTTTGGGAGGCGATAGTTCATTAGCACTTCTGTTTCATCCATGCGCTCTTTCGTATAAGAAGATACATTTGTTAAAAACTGATCAATGTAACCAGGGTGGCACATGATCTCTACACTTTGCTGGTTGGTGTGGTCGTTTAATATTTGATTAAGCATTTCCTCGTTTACACCTTGTTTATAAAAGCGTGCGTCAAATGCTTCAGTCAAATAATCTACACCGTTTGGTTGCTCTTCAAACGCGTTGCGCCACGGTAAGCCATATGCAGTCGAGAGCGTTTCAATAGCTGACCGTAAATGAGACCAGCCGTGTATATGGTGATGACTGTCCAAATGTGATGGTGTCAAACCAAAGGAAAGAAAGCGTTCAATTTGCGCTGTCCATTCACGTACAACTTCTTCGGGATCAATTAGCGTTTCATTACGTTGGTCTGCAAGTTTACGGAAGGAATCATTCTTTCCTATTAATGAAGGAACACGGTCTGAGACTGGGCTACCAATCGTTAGCGCAAGATGAATACCGGTTTGAAGCGTTGGATGTGCTTTAGCGAGTTCAACGGCATGCATGGTTCCAGGTGCATTTACGAGCATTGTAGCCGAAGCGACAACACCATTTACGTGGCTATCGATAATGGCGTGATTGACGCCGCGACATAATCCAAAATCATCGGCGTTAAATAGAACAGTTGGCATAAGAGTTGGCTCCTTTAATTGTTTATTCGTACACGCGCTCAATCTGAAAGCTGGCACGTTCACCGTGGAAATAGGTTTGTGAATATTCGACGATTGTCCCATTCTTTAGGAAAGCGGATGTTTCTAAATAAATGCAAGGTGTGTGTTCTTCGCATTGCATATGCTCACAGACATCCCCTTCCATCGTGGCAAGTTGTAATTGTTCTTCGGTACGGGCGATGTGCACTTGGAAATCGGTACGCAAGGCAGAGTACAGAGATTGTTGGCACTGCGTTTCCGTTAAACCAGGTGCAAGTGACCATGGAAGAAAAGCGGTCTCGTATTGGAGCGGTTTGTTGTCGCCAAAGCGAAGCCGGACAAGTTTGTAAACGGGGGCGTTGGCCTCTGTTTTCAAGATGGTCGCAATTTGTTCGTCTGCTGGTACCAGTTGTAATGACAATACTTTAATCTGTGGGTGTTTGCCTTGAGAAGTAAGCTGTTCATTAAATGAAGTAATGGTTTGCGACAAACTCGTTTTAATTTTTGGCTCAGCTACAAAGGTACCCCGACCTTGGCGCCGATAGACATAGCCTTCTTGACTAAGCTGTTGCAGGGCGGCGCGAATAGTTGTACGACTTACACGATACGTATCGCAAAATTCCGCTTCTGTCGGGAGCTGAGACTGTACCGGGTATTCCCCTGACTTGATTTGTTTAATGATTTGGTCTTTTATTTGCTGATGCAAAATCGCTTCCTTGTGCAGGGGGGCCATGTGCAAAAACTCCTTTTTTATGTTGTCCTCATTGTATCATAAATGATGGTGGAAATTCACATAAAGGTTATGACATTTGTGTCGAAATGATTTATTATTGTAATAACAAATAAAGCTAGACAAATGAAATTTGTTATGATAAATTGTAGTTGTGCTAGAGAAAACGGTTTCAATTAATCGATTTGTACCTACAAAAGGTAAGTTGTATCAAAGGAGGGCTTATGTTGGCGTTAAAAGTTGTCATCATCGGCGGAGGTTCAAGCTATACGCCAGAGATCATTGAAGGACTGCTTGATCGATACGAGAGTTTCCCAGTAAACGAAATTGCTTTGGTTGATATTGAACAAGGGAAAGAAAAACTGGGAATTATAGAGAAGTTAGCGAAACGGATGATTGCAAAAGCGAACAAACCGATCGCATTAACGGCAGGATTTAATCGACGCGAGGCGTTAAAAGGGGCCACATTTGTCACGAGTCAAATCCGAATTGGCGGTTTGAAAGCGCGGGAAAAAGACGAACGAATTCCTTTGTCTCACGGGGTTCTTGGTCAGGAAACAAATGGTGCAGGTGGTGTTTTTAAAGCACTTCGAACGATTCCGGTTTTGCTTGAAATTGCTGAAGACATGGCTAATATTTGTCCTGAAGCGTGGCTGATTAATTTTACGAATCCGGCGGGCATGGTAACGGAAGCTTTATTAAAGCATGGTCAACATAAACGTGTTGTTGGTGTGTGCAATATCCCGTTTAATATGAGAACCGGTGTAGCAGAGGTGCTAGGTTGCTCTGTAGAAGAAGTTGAAATTGAATTTATCGGTTTAAATCATTTTGTATTTGGTCGACGTGTGACCGTGAATGGGGAAGATCGAACAGAAAAAGTGCTAGAAAAGCTTCAAGATCCAAACAATCAATATTCACCAGCAAACATTGTATCAGAAGGCTGGTCTAAAGCGTTTCTGTCTGCATTTCACATGCTACCAAACCCTTACCATAGCTATTATTTTAAAGGGGAGGACATGCTTTCTAAAAGTTTAAAAGACTACAAAGAAAATGGAACTCGTGCAGAAGTTGTCCAAGAAGTTGAAAAGGAATTATTTAAAAAATATGAGAATGAAGCACTTGATGTGAAGCCAGAAGAGTTGGAACAGCGAGGGGGAGCTTATTACAGCGATGCTGCTTGTAGCATTATGACGAGCATTTTCAACAATACCAATGACATACAGACGGTTAATACGCTAAATAACGGAACGATCTCGGATCTTCCTGATGATGCAGTCATTGAAGTGAATGCACTGATCGGCAGTCAGGGACCACGTCCACTTAGTATTGGGAAACTTCCATTGTCTGTAAAAGGGATCATTCAGTTAATGAAAAATTTTGAAGAACTTGTCATTGAAGCAGCAGTGACGGGTAACAAACAACTTGTTTATCAAGCGCTTGTCATCAATCCGTTAGTGCGGGAAGAGCAGCTTGCTGAAACATTGCTAAATGAGTTGATGGAAGCACATAAAGACGAACTTCCGCAATTTTATTAAAAAGCCTAGTTTAGGGGGATTTACCATGATGGAATGGATGGAGAAGCACTTTATCCCGGTTGCAGGGAAGATAGGTGCGCAACGTCATCTTGTTGCAATACGAGATGGATTTGTTAGTGTAATTCCGCTAATTATAATTGGTTCTTTTGCTATTTTGCTTAATAATTTTCCTTTACCAAATATTGACCGTTATCAAGCGTTTATGATGGGTATTTTCGGTGAGAACTTTACCATGTTTGGCGGCAATATATGGGACGCTTCTTATGCCATCTTGGCCGTGTTGGTAACAATGTCAATTTCGTATCACTTGGCGCGGTCTTACTCAGTAGATGGTCTCTCAGCAGCGATTCTGTCCGTTTCCACGCTCGTTATGATCTCACCTTTTACTGAGGACTGGGGTCTATCGCTTGCTTGGACAGGTTCTCAAGGCTTGTTTGTAGCTTTGTTTAATGCGTTAATTATTACGGAGTTGTTCCGGATTCTTGTTAACTCTCGTTTTACTATTAAAATGCCCCAAGGAGTGCCAGACGGTGTCACAAAATCATTCCGATCGCTTGTGCCGTTTCTCATCATCCTTATTGGGGTTAGCTTATTCCAAATGTTTATGACGCTTGTTGTAGAAACAAGTGTACACGAATTAATTTTCAACTGGATTCAAGCGCCATTGTTAAAGCTATCAAACTCATTGCCAGCCGCACTTATTGTTGTGTTTTTTAATCACTTTTTATGGTTCTTTGGGCTTCATGGTACAAACATTATGTCCCCTGTTATGGAAGGCGTTTACTTAACAGCCAGTATCTCAAATACCGAACTGGTTCAGGCGGGGGCGAGCATTTTTAGTAACGAGTTGGCAATTGTCACAAAAGCTTTCTTTGATGCTTATGTGTTTATGGGCGGTTCAGGAACAACACTTGCGCTGATTGCCGCGATTTTCATAGTTTCCAAAACGTCTCATTATCGTACGGTCGGAAAACTAGGTGGTCCAGGTGCCGCATTTAACATTAATGAACCGATTATGTTTGGTATGCCAATCGTCTTAAATGCATCTTTGTTTATCCCATTTATTATCATCCCAATTCTTTTAACAGTCATCTCGTACTTTGCGATTTCACTAGGTTTTGTAGCAAAAACGGCAGTCGCGATCCCATGGACAACACCGCCGATTATTAGTGGGTTTCTCGTCTCTGGTCACTGGTCGGGCGTTGTGCTGCAACTGTTTAACTTAGCGCTTGCAACACTCATTTACATTCCATTTATTAAAGCGTCAGAAAAGGCGCAAGAAAAGATTCAACAAGACCAATAGAAGTTATAATAGAGAACAGAGGAGTGGTCAATATGCAAACGCTTGAAGAAGTCTCGTTTCATATCATTTTACATGCTGGCAATGCCCGTTCGTTCGCAATGGAGGCAATTCATGCCGCGAAAGCAGGAGAAATTGATTCAGCTGAAGAAAAATTGAAAGAAGCAGATAAAGCTTTTGTGGAAGCCCACCATGCACAGACAGCGCTTTTGCAACGAGAAGCGCAAGGGAGTGGTATTACACCATCCATTCTGTTAATTCACGCGCAAGATCATTTAATGACATCGATGACAGTCAAAGATATGGCTGTTGAAATGGTTGAACTATATCAACGTTTGCCGAAAGGGGTATAACCAATGAATATTTTACTCGTATGTTCTGCAGGAATGTCGACAAGTATGCTCGTCTCAAAAATGAAAGAATCCGCAGAAAAACAAGGTCTTGACCATGAAATTGATGCTGTCTCTGCATCACAGTTAAATGAACATCTTGAAAAAACCGATGTCATCTTAATTGGACCACAAGTCCGTTACATGCAAGCACAAATTACGAAGCAGGCTGAGCCTCATGGCATTAAAGTGGACCTCATCAACCAAATGGATTATGGCATGATGAAAGGCGAAAACGTATTAAACCAAGCAATCAAGCTAGGGGAAAAATAAGTGACCAAAGACCGTGCAAAGATGCCCGGTCTTTGTTTTTCTATAGATAACTAGGAGAAGACGTCGCGAAAGGGGTGAATAAATTTGTATAGGAGAACTGCTACCGAATGCAAAACGTTCTTTTTGTCCGATTTCTATAACCAGCTCTTCCATTAAAAGAAGGTTAGGTGATGACAATGAGGAAAAAATGTATCCAAATTCTATTCAGCTTCATACTTGTAGTCGTGATATCAGGCATTTCATCAAGTATTGCCGCTGCGGCGCCATCGTCTTTTCAGGTGGATTTTAACCACAGGAACTTTGGTGATATCTATACTCGGAGCATGGCAAACGCCGACTTTGGGGATGTCTCTTATTTGGATACATTTTATTTCTCTACTTTTCATGGAGGAAATGATCCAAGCTGGGCGCCAACAAGCACCGTATATGCTAGATTTGACGACAGTGATTGAATTAATGAGTTGTCTAAAAAAGGGTTTTATCTGCTTTAAGATAAAACCCTTTTTTTGATCAGAATGAGACGAACGGTTAAAAAAATGTAGCCCGTTACGCTGAAATGTTTTCCTTTTGAACGACAAAAGTCTCTACCTTTTAATAAACAGGTCTCTTTCTATGTAGAGTCACTTTAATACTGCGATAAAAGTTATGACAAGTTTCAATTCTAGTGAATAACAATCCTGTATTACGCTACCTAAAACCAGTGCACTTACTCGTTTCTAAATAAAGTGTTTGTCTCTTTCAGATAATGTTGTATAATCTATTGAGAATGAATTTCATTACTGTTTAGGGGAGTACATAAAATGAAAAAACATAATTGGATTTACGTAAGTTTTGGTTTGATCTTGTTAACTGCTTGTGGAAGTGGGGATGCTCAGGAGGCTAGTGGCGATAAGGAACCTACTCAAAACGGGGACGGCATTACTGTTACCGATATAAATGGTACGCAAACATTTGAAGAAGTTCCTAAACGTGTTGTGTCACTTGAATGGTCTTACACCGAAAATCTTTTAGCACTTGGTGTACAGCCAGTTGGGGTGGCGGATATTGAAAATTATAATAAATGGGTCGATGTGGACGCAGAACTTTCAGGCGATGCGGTTGATGTGGGTCTAAGAACGGAGCCTAACTTAGAGGCGATTGCCGAGTTGGAACCCGATCTTATTATTACAGTTGGCAACCGTGGTGAGAACATTGATGAAGAACTGAAAGCGATTGCTCCAACGCTATTATTTAATCCTTACCCAGAAGAGGGAGAGGGTTTGAGTCAATATGAAGAAATGGAACAAACGTTTAAAGAGATGGCAAAAGTGCTTGATGCAACAGAGCAAGCCGAGTCTGTATTAGCCGATTTGGAAGCTACTTATGCGAATGCTGAAAGCGAGATTGATGATCTTGGGCTTTCAACAAAAGATTTTGCCTTAACGATGGCATATTCGGACAATCAAGCACCAGTTTTCCGCCTTTCAACTCCAAATGCGATGGCAGTAACAGTGTTAGAAAACATGGGATTAAACAATGTCTATGATCCTGGGAATTTTGAGTTATATGGTTTTTCTACAGTTGGAGTAGAAGAATTAACAAAAGTTGAAGACGCAAATCTTATTCATATCGTGCAAGATGACGACAATGTTTTTGAACAACAGCTTGCTGATAATGCAGTTTGGACCGATCTTACTTTCACAAAAGAAAATCGAGTATATGCCCTTGGGGGAGATGCATGGCCTTATGGTGGCCCGTTATCAGCAAAGACTTTGGTTGAACGAACGCTTGAAGCGTTAAACGAATAAGATGGTGTTTTTAAAGCGGGCGATCGGAAATCCGTTTGTGCTCTTAGCGGTTGGTGTCGTATTATTGGCATTTGTCTCCGCGCTCCATTTAACACAAGGCCATGCCGCCATAAGTTGGAGAGAGCTCCTTGTTGATTCATGGTCTGATAGCCGTACCCAAGCTATACTCTTCGGCGTCCGCTTGCCGCGGGTAGTAATTGGCGTTTTAGCAGGGGGAGCGCTAGCTATGGCGGGATTGTTATTGCAAACGCTAACGAAAAACCCCCTCGCTTCAGCAGGTACGCTAGGAATCAATGCTGGCGCATATTTGTTTGTCGTTTTAGGAGCCGTATTTTTCCCGGCAATTGGCGCTTTTCATCCTTTTCTTCTCTCATTTTTAGGCGCTGTTTTTGCGGCTATTCTCGTATTTAGTCTCGTTGGCAGAGGGATGGAACCAGTACGAGTTGCGTTGACTGGTATGATTGTGACGCTTCTTTTTGGAGCCGCAACAAGTGGTATTCAATTAATGTTTGAGCAAGAAACTAATGGTTTGTTTTTATGGGGAGCAGGAACACTTATCCAAAATAATTGGTCGGGCGTCTCCTTTGCATGGCCATTTATTTTAATAGCTGGTGTAGCCGCTATTATGGCTGGCAAGAAGTTTGACCTCCTTTTACTAGGGGATGAAGCGGCTGCTGGCTTAGGCGCATCGGTACGACGTATTAAACTAATTGGCTGGGCGGTTGCTATTGTGCTCGCTTCAGCAACCGTTAGTGTCGTAGGACCAATTGGATTTATTGGTTTAATGGCACCTCATATTGTCCGGTTGCTACATGTACGGGGACACCGGATGCAATTGATTCACGCTTTTGTTTGGGGGGCTTTCCTCCTTATTGCTGCTGATGTGCTTGCACGGTTTATTCAACCAGGGAGCGAAATTCCGGTAGGGGCGGTCACCGCTTTAATTGGCGGACCTTGGTTAATGTACTTGGCTTACAAAATGGGAAAACAATATAGTGGTGGGAAACAAACGCTTGGAGGGAAAAAAAGCAAGCTTCGTTTCCCGGTCCTGCTTTTATTGTTTTTCCTTTTAACACTTGTAATTGCCGTTTTTTCTCTTTCCTATGGTGGGGGGCGCTTTTATTCCTTGTCAGAATTGGTCTCTGGTAGCCTTTGGCACCAGACAGCTTTGCAATTTAGATGGCCTCGCGTCCTTGTTGCTTTTATGGTTGGAGCCATTCTTGCTTTATGTGGCGCTCTTTTACAAAGTGTATTACGTAATCCGTTAGGCGACCCTTCCATTTTAGGGATTACATCTGGTGGGGGAGCAGGGGCGCTTGCTGTGATGGTGTTACTTCCTGCGCTCCCTTATGCTTTTGTTCCAGTTGGTGCTGTTATTGGCGCTGGAACAGCGATTGGCATCATCTTGCTTGTTACAAAACGTTCTGGTTGGGAACCTATATCACTCGCTTTAATGGGAGTGGCCGTATCCGCTGTCGGCTCAGGAATTATTCAAATTCTTACAGTGAAAGCGAGTGTAGGAGTGGCACCAGTTTTGTTATGGCTTGCCGGGACTACCTATGCCATGAGTTGGCAAGACGTTTGGTTCTTGACAGCTGTTATCCTTTTCATTGTTCCGCTTAGTTTTTTGTTGACGAAGCAGTTGGATGTCCTTGCATTTACAAACGATGTGTCTGTTGTGTTAGGGCTTAAAGTCCAGTTCGTTCGAGTGTGTACCTTATTGCTTGCCGTAGCAATTGGTGCAGCTAGTGTTGCGGTTGTTGGCGCAATTGGCTTTATCGGGTTGCTCGCACCACATGCAGCACGTGGGCTTGTAGGGGTGAAGAGCCGCTATGTCTTGCCTATGTCTATGGCAATTGGCGGAACATTGCTTATAGCAGCTGACTTTCTCAGCCGATTTATGCTGTATCCTAAAGAAATTCCATCTGGCTTACTTGTGGCGTTAATTGGAGCACCTTACATCCTTTATATTATGAGGAAGATGTAAGTACAATGGAATCTGGAAATCAACGTTTGACGTTTTTTCAGACGTTGTTTTTAAAAGGTATAATTGATTAAGAGAAAGACTTGAATGAACCGGAATCGTATACAGAAGAAAAAAATGAAGAAACAAAGGAACAGATGAGATTGATTACAAACAAAAACTTGTATAATGCGAACAACATGAATGAAATGGAACATTTCCGTTCAAATTTTAAAGAAGCACAATTCTTAGCTTTTCCAGAAGAGCTTCCATTGCTACTCTTTATCCAAGCAGATAATTCAGACGTAGAAGGGTAGATTCCGCTGCATGAAGAACAAGTAGAAAATTCTTTACATGGCAAGATGATGTTGGTTGAAGGAGAGCATTACTTGCATCATACGAAATCAAAAGAAATGGTTGAGAACATGAGAGCATTTTTGCGGGAAGTAAAATAAGAAAAAAGAGCATTTTTCTCTAATGAAAAGTGCTCTTTTATTTGCGTATCTTTTTCTCTTTACTTTTAAGCAATTGTAGATTAAGAGCATTACAGCAATCATTTATTGAAAAAAAGAGCCTGTCTTAAGACAAGCTCTCTTTTAATACTTCTGGTGTCTGATCCCGTTCTTCCATTACTTTCAAAGCCAATGTATTTAAAAGGCTAACTGGCTTGCTGTAATGAGGTTGGAAAAAGAAATCACTAAAGGCTAAGTCAGTTACCGTCATGTTCTGCTGGATGCTAATTGACAATGTGTTCATCAGCTGTGTCATATCAGCTTTACTTATTACTTGTGCGCCGATGATGCGCATGGATTCATGCTCATACACAAGCTTTACCTTTACTTCTTCAGCAGTGGGCATAAAGGTTGGACGCACATGATCAACAAGTGTGAATGAACGCACGTCGAGTCCATACATCGCAGCACTTTCTTCGGTTAAGCCAGTGGACGCCATGTTCAAATCGTATAGCCTTAGAGCAGAGGTTCCTTGCGTCCCTTTATAGGCAATTTTAGGAGAATTAATGTTATAAGCAACGAGTGTCCCCATTTTAGTCGCGTTTGTTGCAAGTGGAATATAGGCAGCATGTTGAGATGAATTGTGAAATACTGCACAATTATCACCAGCAGCAAAAATCGCACTGTTGCTTGTTTGCATATATTCGTTTACAAGCAATGCGCCGTTTTCCATTGTATCGACCTTATCTTTAATTAGATCGGTTTGTGGTCTAAATCCAACACAAAGCAAAACAAGATCAACTTCATGCGTTTGTTTACTTGTATGAACAGCTTGAACGTAACCACTGTAATTGCCTTGGAAGGCTTCCACTTTTTCACCAAGTGCAAGGTTTACATCATGTTCGACCAATGTTTGTTCGACTTCATCCGTGAATTCTCGGTCCAAATATTTATTTAGTACGCGGTCAGCGCCTTCAATAAATGTAACATCTTTTCCGTACGCCTCAAATGCTTCAACAAGCTCAACACCAATGTAACCAGCACCAATCACAGCAATTTTTTTTGCGTCTGTTGCTTTTTCGATAATCTGTTGGGCTTGATGATAATTCTTACAAAGCTGAATGTTTTTTAAGCCAACTCCTGGAATAGGAGGGACAATCGGTTTAGAACCAGTTGTGAAAACAAGTTTATCGTATCGATCAGTAGACTCTTCATCCGTTGTTAAATTGCGAACATGCACTTCCTTATTGTCTGTATCAACAGCAAGAACGTCATGTTTCACATGCATAGTAGCACCTAGTGCAGTTAATTCATCAGGGGAGGAATAAAATAAATCTTCCGCTTGTTTGACGACACCCCCGACGTGTAAGGCAATCCCGCATGATAAGAAAGAGACGTTATCATTTCGTTCATATACCGTAATTTCCGCATCCGGGTGAAGTCTTGTTAAGTTTTTAACAGCAGTAGTACCAGCGTGAGTACAACCAATCACAATGATTTTCATAAAGTAAGTTCCTCCTAAAATTAATGTGAAATGCTTCACAAACTATAGTAAAAAAAGAGTTTCTATTTCAAGTCATTTATTGTGAAATAATGAGCAAAGTGAAGGTTGGTTCTTCATTTGCTTTAAATACATCGTATCACATTGTGAATTATTGAGCAAACTTTATTTATCAGTTTCTTGATTTAGAGAAAAAAGAGCCTAATGAAAGGCTCTTATCACTAGCGTCTAGACGTTCGAAGGATGGAACTAACAATAAGAACGAGGATAATCGCCCCAATTAAAGCCGGTAAAAGGGAAAAACCACCTAGCGCTGGTCCCCAGCTCCCTAATAGAAACGTACCTAGACTTGCACCAACAAATCCAGCGATGATGTTACCGATGATTCCAAATGGCACACCTCTTCCTGTGATTCCCCCTGCGGCCCAACCAATTAAACCGCCTACAAGTAAACTCCATAATAAACCCACATTTATCCCTCCTTTGGTCATTCTTAATAAGCATATGTACAAGTTGAATGTTAAAAATAGGAGATAAAATAAAAAGTGAACTAAGAGTAGTAGAAAAGAAAAAAGCTACAACATAGTAGCTTTTTCTTTTCTACTCCTATGAACGGACACTACCAGACTCGACAACTTTAGGTGTGTGGATAAAAGTTGAAAACAAATAACGCACGATTGGACCAACAATGAGCAATTGCAAAGGCATTGCAAATACAAAATTTTTAAGAGCAGTCGTAAAAAATGCAGCAATAAATGATTGTCCACCTAACCCATTTATATAGTAAGCCGTTGCAACACCATACATAGACATAAAAAACACCATTCCAATGACCATACATAAGGCCATCAAAAGAATTGTAAAAAGCTTACTGGATCGGATAAATGGTAACGAGTGGACAATGCGCCCAGCGACTGGACCAACAATAAACGATTCTAGTAAAAAAGCAATAACAAATCCAAGCGCCAGTTGAAAGAGAACACCGATAACCGATATTTGACCAAGTAATCCATTAATTAGTAGATTGTAAAACGTCATCGCAATAACCATTCCCGTGCACATCATAAGTCCAAAATAAACATGTTCTTTTTTTGTTGTTGGCAAAACTTCTCATCCCTTCTAATCAGTACTTCGTAAGTATAGCGATAAGAGGGTTTGTTTCATAAGTGAACGTTTTGTGAACGTTTAAAGTGGAGGAAGAAATGATGTGTAACATATTTTGCTATGTTGTTGTCGTATAATAGGAAGTAGATTTGATGAAATGGAAAAATGTTATGTAATCTTTATTACATAGGATCCATATAGGGGGGAGAAAAACATGAATTATACAATTAGAGAGATGCAGGAAACGGATATAAAGTCCGTTCAGAAGGTAGCGAAAGTAAGTTGGAATACGACCTATGAGAACATGATTCCGGTCGACATCCAAGATCGTTTCTTACAGGCAGCATACAGCGAGGGGCGGATGGTTAGTCGGTTAAAACATTCGAGTTTGTTTGTTGCAGAAAAAGAGAATCAAATTGTCGGATTTGCTAATTTCTCTCCTGTAAATGAAAAAGGAGAGGTCGAGTTAGGAGCCATCTATTTAGAACCAGCTTATCAAGGAAGAGGAATCGGTTCAGCATTACTTTTAAAAGGAATTGAAAAATTGTCTGGAGTCCAGTCTGTTTTTATTGATGTTGAAAAAGAAAATAGGGTTGGAATTCGGTTTTATAAAGCGAAGGGGTTCAAAACCGTTGCAGAATTTGAAGATGTGCTTGAAGGGCATCGTTCAAAAATGCTGCGAATGATATTAGAAGTCTAATTTTAGTTTAACAAAGAGAACAAGCAGCTACTACTACGCGTTGTAGCTGCTTGTTTATATGTTTCGCAAGTCAATTTGTTAAAGCAAGTAAGGCAAACTCATAGCCAGTTGGTAAGGTGTCAACGGGCACGCTGTTGCCGGTGTTTCGATTCAAAAAGCGGATAAATACTTGCGAGGAGTCGGCATAACCATAGTGAGCAGCAATGCCATTTGCGCTAACGAAACTTTCGTTCACGAATATGGCTGGTTGACTGACTAAGTTTGCTGGAAAAACAATATGCAAAGCGGTTCCTTCGTCGACTGTTTGAATAATTGGATTCCCTTGTAAAGCGACAAACTGGTCGACTTCTTTTTTAACAACTGTTTGAAAGGTTGTTGGGAGAGGAGCCGGAAAAAGAGAACGGACACCCACGGTGAGTCCGCGAATCATATACTCCGCTAACGTTAAAACACCTGTACCAATTGAGATGCGGTAAAACCCTTTCTGACGAATTGGGTGTGTCCGTTTGACTTTCGTGAATGTCGCTGTAGCTCCAACCTGTTCCGAATACATCACAATGGGATTGGCGAAATTTTTATCTTCAGCTTGTTCAATTACCAAGTTAATTGACGAGCCAAGGAGCAATGCAACCTCAAATGTCACATCTAAAAAATCACCAATTTGTCGTGGTCCCAAATTGAATTGAAACCCCATTTTTTGATTGCCAGGTGATGATCGCAGATGGGCAGCTTCTACTTCGTCATTAAATGTCCATTCATTCTCTCCTGGAGGACCTGTTACGAAGCTTGTTGGCTTCATTTGGGCATAATGTATAAAATGTTTTTTCGTTGCAGATGTATATACGGTTTTATGCAAATTAGTCATGAGTAACCCCTCCAATTAAATGGTCGGTGCTGATATAATCGACCCCCGCGTTGATCAACTGTTGTGCTTCTGTTGCATTGTTTACCGTCCACGTATTTACAATAAGGCCGGCGCGATGTGCTTGTTCAATTAGAGGCTTGGTTAAGCGTGTGCGATTTGAGTCAAAGCCCGCATTCCCTAGCCTTTTGATTCGCTCAATGTTGTCATCTGTAATATCAGCAAGAAACTGGATAGGCAGATACGGGTTAAGTCTACGGATGTTCTCGAGTACTTCATAACTAAATGAAATGACAATGCATTTCGTTTCAAGTCCCAACTTTTGGACATCTTCAATTAAAGTAAGGTATTGTTCTTCGGTGTATGAGCCTGATTTAATTTCAATGACAGGCACGATGCCAACTTGCTTGCACGTAGCGAGCACTTCAGAAAGTGTGGGTACTTGAAGATGAGGATAACGCTCCACATTGTTGCCGCCAGTGACGGATAAGGCACGAATGCGCTCAAATGTCATATCTGATACGCGCCCTGATCCGTTGGTAGTCCGATCAACGGTCTCATCGTGAATGACGACCCACTTTCCGTCGCTAGTAACGGTTGTGTCAAATTCACCGCCCCAAAAGCCGGCTGCTCCGGCAAGTTCATAGGCAGGCAGGGTGTTTTCTGGTGCCGCACCGCTAAAACCTCGATGCGCAACATAGCGAACACTTCCACTGTCAAATGCTTCCCCGTCGTATCCGGTTGGAGAGACGAGTGATCGTTTTTTTGTTTGGTTCATCTTCATTTCCTCCTTATTTAGTTTGCGTTGTTTCGCTTGCAAGTTGAAAAGAGGAAGAAGTGTGTAAAAAACAAAAAAGAAAAGAGGGTTCCCTTTTTCATTGTTTGTAAAGGAAAAAGAAAACGAATTTATAAGTGGTGTGACAAGCGGTTTATAGGTGTAGAAGGCGGGGCATCTTTACAGAAAATGAACAAAAATAAGCGTGCCTGCCTTTCCTAAAAAGAGGGGAAAGGCAGGCACGCTATTTTGTGAAGCGGTAGAAAAAACATTAACCTTGGTTGTTTACAGCCTCAGCGTTTAGGAGCACTTTTTTCAGATGCGTTAAATCATTGGTTAAATGATCAACCATCACTTGTTTTGCTGCTTGTTTGTCACCATTTTTTATTTCTGCAAAAATCAATTTGTGTTCGCTTAAAATCTCGGAGGCACGGTTATTTCTGAAATTAAGGACTCTGCAAAAGTAAATCAAGACATTCACATTATCGAGCAGGGTGCTCAGGTGACGGTTGTTGCTTAAATCCACAAGCAGGTGGTGGAAGTTTTTGTTTAACTCAATAATCGTTTTTTCTTCTGCCTTGCGATTAATTGCGTCCTCTGCTTGCTGAAGTTGCGTTTCAATCGCAAGTAGATTATCTTTATTTGCTTCTTCAATAACCCGTTCAACGGCGAGTGACTCAAGCGCCATTCGAATTTGATAGATTTCTTCTACATCTTTAATAGACAGTGTGTAAACGGTAAAGCCGTTTTTGTCGTCGGCGATAAGCAAACCATCTTTTTCGAGTAAACGCATCGCTTCTCTTACAGGTGAACGGCTGACACCAAAGTCTTTTGCAAGCTGCGTTTCATTAATTCGGCTTCCTTGTTGCAATGTCCCTTCAAAAATCATTTTTTTAATTTGGGAGTAAAACTGTAAATAATAAGGTGTGGGCTTGCTTACTTTAAACTCAGTCATGAAAAAGCTCCTCTTTAAAAAATGAACACGTTGTCTCTGGAGAGGAATCTACCTCTACTCACATAGAAAGCATATCTCAGTTTGTGAGACGTGGCAATAGGAGTCAATACCAACTTGCGGATAAGTGAGAATGGTAGTATAATTCTATCAAATCGACGGTCGACCGCCGACTAAACTTAATTCAAAACAAAATAGGTTGAGGAGGATGTATCATGAAGGATTTGACGATTGCAAGTATCCCGGGGGATGGAATTGGCAAAGAAGTCGTGCCACAAGCAGAACGTTTATTGAAAGCGGTTGCGGAATTACACGGGGGGATAACATTTGATTTCACTTCATTTCCATGGAGTTCAGACTATTATGTAGAGCACGGTATGATGATGCCAGAAGACGGTTTGGAACAATTAAAGCCTTTTGATGCCATCTTTTTAGGCGCAGTCGGTAACCCGAATTTGGTTCCAGACCATATATCATTATGGGGCTTACTAATTAAAATTCGACGTGAATTTGAACAAGTAATTAACATAAGACCTGCTAAGGTGCTTCAAGGAATTCAGTCGCCTCTTGCGAATCCAAAAGAGTTTGATTTGCTTGTTGTCCGTGAAAATAGTGAAGGAGAGTATAGTTCTTCAGGTGGACGAATACATAGTGGGGAAGACGAAGTCGCGATTCAAAACGCAATTTTCACACGCAAAGGAACAGAGCGGACGATGCGTTATGCGTTTGAGTTAGCGTTAAAACGAGGGAAACAGGTAACAAGTACGACGAAGTCAAATGGCATTATTCATTCCATGCCGTTTTGGGACGAGGTTTTCCAAGAGGTAAGCAAAGATTATGAAGGAGTACGAACGGATTCACAGCATATTGATGCGTTAGCCGCTTTTTTTGTAACGAAACCAGAGCAGTTTGATGTCATTGTTGCTTCCAATTTATTTGGGGATATACTAACGGACATTGGAGCGGCAATTATGGGAAGCATCGGTATTGCTCCAGCAGCGAATATAAACGTAAATGGCAAGTACCCGTCGATGTTCGAACCTGTTCACGGTTCTGCTCCTGATATTCTTGGCAAAGGCATCGCCAATCCAATAGGTCAAATTTGGACGGCAAAATTAATGCTTGATCAGTTTGGGGAAACCGAGCTTGGCACACATCTGCTTGAATCCATTGAAAAAGTGACAAGCAAAGGGATAGTAACTCCAGATCTCGGTGGTTCTCATTCGACAGAAGAAGTCACTTCAGAAATCATTGCGACCTTATTAAATAAGAAACAGTATTCATAACTGAGCGATTATGACGAAACAAAAGCGAACAAAACTATTACAGTTCCACCGTTATGGTTATAGAGAGAAAAAGCAACCTAGCAATTGCACCAACCATGGATGGATGACACAATGCGATTGAACGCAATCATTAATCCAGTACAAGTAAACCTCTGTATATTTGCCTGCTGTTTCATACGTAATACTGTCTATGATTACTAGATGCATAGAGATTTCTATATCAATTTGAGCGAATGGAGAACCAAACGTTAAAAAACACCCCAAAAGTTGAGCTCTTACTCTCACAATTGGGGTGCCTGCCTGATCATGCTTTCAAACCGGAACGGGGCAAATAGGTCATCAACAATTACTCCTTTTCTGGAGCTTCTGATTGAATGCCGATTGCTGACCCTTCACGAGAGGAATCCGCAGCTCCTATATATATACCAGCTTTTTCATCATAAAGGAGGCTGTTGGCATTGCCAATTTCCACAGGTCTCTCTTCGAGCCTATGCCCCATATTGACTAATGCTTGTAGGACATCATCAGGTATGCCAGATTCGTGTCTTAGTGCAGCTGTTGCATTCGTATAAATTCGAGGTTCTTCAATGGCGTCTTTTAACGTCATGTTGTAACCAAGTGTATTCATAAGGACGTGGGTAACCGACGAAATAATGGTCGCACCACCTGGAGAACCAGCAGTCATGAATGGTTTTTCATCTTTAAAGACAATGGTTGGTGTCATGCTGCTAAGGGGACGTTTCCCTGGTTCTACTTGATTAACACCACCAGGAATCGCATCAAAATCTGTCAGTTCATTATTTAGAACAATCCCATAACCGTCTGGGACGATCCCAGAACCAAATACTTGCTCAATTGTTGTTGTATAAGAAACCCAATTGCCCCATTGATCTGCAATTGTGAAATGGGTTGT
This sequence comes from Shouchella patagoniensis, assembly GCF_002019705.1. Classification (GTDB taxonomy): domain Bacteria; phylum Bacillota; class Bacilli; order Bacillales; family Bacillaceae_D; genus Shouchella; species Shouchella patagoniensis. Next base: position 4,378,359 of record NZ_KV917377.1, read on the forward strand.
TTGACCTTCCTTTTTATCATCAGGTTGCTTGATAGAAGCGAATGGTTCTCCTTCCTCGTATTTCCATGGATTACCAGCTTTTCCTTCATTACTAGCTTGCGTAACATCAATTTGTCCTACACGTTTAGCAATGTAATCTTCATGCAAAAGCCCTTGTTTTGGAACGTCAACATATTCTGGATCACCCATGTACATCGCACGGTCAGCGTAAGCAAGGCGCATCATTTCTGTGAGGAGATGATATTTTGAAGTAGAACGAACGTCTTGACCGGTTAACTCAAGTTGTTCCGACATCGCTAAAAGCTGCAACATCGTTAATCCACCTGAACTTGGTGGTGGCATCGTCGCGATCTCGTATCCTTTGTAGCTGCCCCAAATAGGCTCATGACTGCTCACTTCGTAACCTTTAAAGTCATCGAGCGTTAAGCTTCCTCCTGCATTTTGGACAGCGGAGGCAATGGCTTCGCCAATCTCACCATTATAGAACACATCAGAACCATGTTCGGCAATTAAGGAGAATGTATGGGCGAGGTCGGATTGAATAAGCGGTTCCCCTTCTTTTAACGGTTCCCCTTCATCATTAAAAAAAATCTCACTGCCGTTGCTCTTTTTTAACTTGGACTCGTTGCTTTTAATGGCTTCAGCCAGTACCCAATTAACACTGACGCCATTCTCTGCTAAGTCAATTGATGGTTCAATTAATGATGAAAATGGCATTGTGCCCCACATTTCCGAAGCGGTCTCAAGTCCTTTTAATGAACCAGGAATACCGACAGAAAGACCACTCTCAACTCGTTCAGAAAAGGGGAGTGCGCTTGCAATGACTGTTTCAACCATCCATGAATCAGGCTCAGTTTCACCCTCCTCCCAAAGGCGCGCTTTTATTTCGCTTTCGTCTAGATGGAAGCGTAAAGATTGCCAAGTAGCGGACTCGTCAAAAGGAATGGTTTCTAATGTGGTGGATGTTCCTGACTTGGACCGAATGAGCTTTAATTCACTTGCTTTCGTATCAATTTCAACACCGTACCCGTTGACAGCATAGGTGCTTCCTGCTCTAAACTCGTCAGAACGGAGCCAGAAGCGCATGCGACGGTCATCACCAGGATCGTCAAGTTTAAAGCGAACAAGTAACTCACTGTTTTTACTTTCAGTCATAGATGGTTCAAGTCGTAAAAAAGAAGACCGGTTTGTTCCATAAGGTTCTCCAAATGTTAGAAGTCCGCTGTCGTCTAGTATGGTTCCACGTTCCAATTGAGTTCCAAAAGCGGCTTCAGGTAACTTGCCACCAGGATCACCGTTAAAGTGATAAGAAAACAATGTTTCACTACGATCTAAATCAGAAATGGTCATATCGCTTATTTGAAACTGACTGTCTTCTTCATAGTTCAGTTCGATTGCGCCAAACAAAAATTGTCCAGGTTCTGTTACAGCTTGAGAAAGATCAAGAAACATGTCAGGTGTGGCTCCCGCCGGGGCTCGTTCACGGCTGTCAAGAATGTGTACTTGGTCTTCTTCCGCTTCGTAATACATAAGAAAACCTCCACCCCCAATTCCTGACATCATCGGTTCAACGGTATTAAGTGCAAAATGAACCGCTCCTGCCGCGTCAATTGCATTTCCTCCGTTTCTAAGAATGTCGGCTCCAATTTCAGATGCTTCTGGGTGGGCAGTGACAACCATACCTAAGTCACCAGTATCAACGGTCCCTTCATGATCACGATCAGGGTTGACGTACTCTGACTCAGTATTTGTTCCAGCTTGTGCATGAGTAGGAAAGCTGCTGGTGAAGCTGACACCAAAAATCAATAAAACGCTGAATAACTGGCTTGTTTTCTTCATAGGAGCCTCCTCTTTTTGTGTAAATGATTATTAATTTGCTAAGTATTCTGTTTTTATCTTATAACATAATGCTAATAAAAAGGGGAAATTAGCTTAATTGATAGGTTGGGAAAAAGAGTAGCCATCGTACATGTATGAAAAAATCAATTGAACGTGTTGCTTAGAGCATAAACAAAAAATGAAAAGCCCTTGACTTGGAGTACACTCCAGACTGTAATCTAGGTGAAATAGAAAAATGACTATTGAGGAGAGACAGATGGAATCCGTTCATAATGAACCTCAATCAAGACATCCTAAAAATCAGTTATGGTTAGCCATTATGCTTGGGTCACTCGCAGCTTTTGGCTCTCTTACGGTCGACATGTATTTACCGAGTTTTCCTGCGATTGCTGAAAGTTTTCAAACAGACGCTTCACATGTACAGCTTAGTTTAACTGCCACATTACTTGGTCTTGCTGGTGGACAGCTAATCATTGGACCAATTAGTGATGCACGAGGAAGAAAGAAACCGCTTGTGTTTTTCTTGTTTCTTTTCATCATTGCCTCGCTGCATTGTTTTATCGCGCCATCGATTTGGGTCTTTATTATTGCTCGTTGTATGCAAGGCTTTTCTGCTTCTGCTAGTGTTGTTATTGCCCGGGCAATCGCGAGAGATTTGTATTCTGGCACATCGTTAACTCAGTTTTTCTCGATGCTGATGGTCATGACTGGACTCTCACCAATCCTTGCACCTATTATCGGCAGTACAATTTTAGAAGCGGTTGGCTGGAGGAGTGTATTTGTAGTCCTTGCGTTCATTGCGGTGCTCATGGTTGTCATCATCTGCGTAACGTTTGAGGAGTCACTACCAAAATCACGTCGTACTAAAAACAATTTAAAGCAAACAGTGCATACGTTTTGGGATCTTGTTAAAGCGCGAATGTTTATCGGGATTGCACTTGCGCAAGGCTTTGTTATGGCTGGTGCGTTTGCTTTTGTTGCGGGGTCGCCTTTTTTGTACCAGACATTGTACGGCGTGTCTCCTAGTACGTATAGTTTGTTAATTGCTCTTAATGGAATTGGTATCATCATTGGAAACCAACTTGCAGGACGTCTCGCAGCAATCCTGCCCGAGCGAATTTTACTGGTCTATGGACTGATGCTTTCTTCGTTCACAAGCTTCTTACTCACAATGATGTTTTTGATCAATGCGCCACTCGTTTTTGTTGTATTACCAGTCTTTATCATGCTCATGTGTGTTGGTGTTGCAAATACAACCTGTTTCTCTCTTGCAATGGAAACCCAGGGACATCGGGCAGGTAGTGCTGCTGCATTAATGGGATTACTTCCGTACTTGTTTGGTGCAACCGTTTCGCCAATTGTTGGCTTGTCGGTTGAAACAAATGCTTGGCCAATGGGAGTAATGATGAGTAGTACAACACTGATAGCATTGGCTATATTTCTTATGAGTGGGAAGAGAATGAAACAAAAAAAGTGAATAATTGTTAAAAAAGCTTGCCTTGAAGTGAACTCCAGGTGCTACGATAAGATTAAAAAAGGGGAGAGAATAAGATGCTTATATCTGAAGTAAGTGAGAAGCTAGGTCTTTCTCAAGATACACTACGTTATTATGAACGAATTGGATTAATCCCCCGTGTGCAACGTCATTCAAGTGGAATAAGAAAATACACGGATCTTGATGTGAGACGAATTGAATTCGCTAAATGCATGCGAGCTGCGGGTCTACCAATTGAAGTTTTAATTGAGTACGTTAAATTGTATCAGCAAGGTGATGAAACGGTTAGCGAACGAAAAGATATTTTAGTTGAACAGCGGGAACAGCTCTTATTACGGCTAAAAGACATGAACAATACGCTTGACCGTCTTGACTATAAAATTGAACGTTATGAAACAATGGCAGCAAACCAAACGAAAACCGCTCAAGAAGTGTGAATAAATCAAAAGACTCCTCATAAAGAGGAGATCGCATTTTGGTAAGCGTTTTCTACTAAAGCGTTAGAGGAGATGACACCTTGCTTAAACGGTTTAGGGATTTGTTTGTCATTAAAGGGTTTGGGTTGTTTATTGTCTGCATGCTTTTAATTGGCACAAGTATTTCAATTACGATGCCTTATCTATCTTTATATGGTACGGAAGTACTTGGCATGAGTACGGCTGCATTTGGCGTTTTTATGGCGGTGACGTCTCTTGCGGGAGTCCTTGCAAACACATTTATTGCTGCATACTCTGATAGCGGAGTTGACCGGAAGTGGCTTATTGTTGCAGCGTTGCTCTCATCAGCGGTAGGCTATGGATCGTATTTATTATTTGAAAACTTCTTTTTTTTGTTGCTTTCTGTGAGCTTTTTTAACGGCTTTGGAGCTGCGGCAATGCCACAAATCTTTGCGTATGCACAAGAGTCTGCAAATGAAAGCAAGTCAGACGATAAAACATTTGCAAAATCAACGTTACGCTCGCTCGTTTCATTAGGATTTCTCGTAGGACCGTTGGTTGGTACACTGTTGCTCGCAACGCTCGGTTATGTTGGATTGTTTCTAGCAACGTCAATCCTTTTCTTGACGATTGCTACGTTAGTGATCTTTTTTTTGAAAAACAAAAAAATGCCGGAGGGGCAAGTTGCTGCGAAGAAAAAAACAAGTATTTCCTCTTTGCGTCATAAAGGAATTGCCTTGCCGTTTGTTGCATTTATTTTTTTATTTGCGGTTAATGCCATTAATGGGATAAACACGCCACTCTTTATTGTAAATGAACTAGGGGGCAGTCATGCTGATGTCGGATTGGTTGTCAGTATTTGTGCTGGACTAGAAATTCCGATCATGCTGTTTTTTGGATCCTTAGGTAAGCGAATCAGCAATCATCGCTTTATTTTATTCGGTTGCGTGGTAGCCGTCATTTATTTTGTTGCTTTAGGCTTTGCGGCCGCTTCCTGGCAGCTCATTGTCGCTCAACTATTTCAAGCGACACTCGTCGCGGTTTTGATGGGAAATGGATTAAGTTACTTTAGTGATTTAATACCAACGTCTCCTGGAATCGCCGCGACTGTCTATTCAAATGGGTCAACTTTAGGAAGGCTAGTTGGCAGCTTAAGTAGTGGGTTCATTGCACAAGTTGCTGGTTTTCGTTTCGTTAATTGGGTCTGTGTGGCGATGGTCACTGTTGCGTTTTTACTTTTACAGAAAACATCGACAGTCAAGGAGGTGCAGCACCAAGAGGTGGAGAAGCAGTCTATATAAACCATTTTTAACGAAGAAGGAGTGTTCAGAAGATGGAGTATGTTAAGTTAGGTCGCACTGGGTTGGATGTATCTTGCATGAGTTATGGGGTACCGGAACGAGGTATTGCCCCGTGGTCTCTAAATGAAGAAGCAAGTAGGCCATTTATTCGAAAAGCACTTGATCTGGGCATCAACTTCTTTGATACAGCAAATATCTATTCAGATGGAGGCGCTTCATGATGTGATGAAGGCTGGAAAAGTCCGTTATCTAGGTGCTTCGTCAATGTATGCTTGGCAATTCATGAAAGCGCAGCATGTTGCAGAGCAGAATGGATGGACAAAGTTTGTGTCCATGTAGAATTTATATAACTTGCTTTACCGAGAGGACGAACGGAAGATGTTGCCGCTTTGTGAATCAGAAGGGATTGGGGTTATTCCTTGGAGCCCACTTGCAAAAGGCAGACTTACCCGTGACTGGGAAGAACAGACTAAGCGTTCTAGTAATGATGAGGCAGGAGACCGGCTCGTGTGCAATGGTTGATGCAGATCGCAGCATCATTGATCAAGTTGCAGTGATTGCTACTAAGCGGTACATTCCTCGTGCACAAGTTGCACTTGCTTGGGTATTAAACAAACAGCACCAAATTGTTGGTGCGACGAGAATTCACCATTTTGAAGATGCGGTAGCAGCATTGTCCCTTAAACTTGATGATAATGAGTTGGCAAGTTTGGAATACCCGTATATGGCACACCCAGTGTATGGGCATTAAAAGAATCAACGAACGGACTAGAGCATCTAGTCCGTTTTTTTATGTGTGATAAAGTCATTCTGTTAATCCACTTCGGAAAGTGAATGTTTAGATGAGGAAATCATTAAACAGATTTCTGGAATTTTAATATAATAAAGAGGAGTGATCATTGTAAAGGGGAATATAGAATGCTTACTTTTTTAGGAACGCCAATGATTGAAACAAAACGATTGTATTTAAGGAAATTCACCGCTGCTGATACCCAAACCGTATTTGACCATTGGCTCTCTGATTCTCGAGTGTCAGACAATCGAGTTAGCGCATCTCACCAGTCTGTCTCGGAAACAAGAGAAAGGGTCAAGAAGATTATAGAAGGGTATCAAAAAAAATCTTTTTGTTATTGGGCAATTGTGTTAAAAGAAGGGCACACCTTAGTTGGAGAAATTGATTTATACGATTTTGACCGCAGCACTGAAAACTGTTCGGTTAGTTATTCAATTGGATTTATGTGGTGGAATCAGGGCTATGGAACAGAAGCACTAAAAGCAATCATCGACTTTGGTTTTCGGCAGATGGGTATTCATAAAATCGAGGCTGCACATAATCTCGATAACCCTGCATCTGGAAGAATGATGAGTAAAGTAGGCATGAAACAAGAAGGTGTGATTAAACATATGATTCGTAATTCTAAAAATCAATACAAAGATTGTGCGGTTTGGGGACTGCTCCAAGATGAATATTTAAGGCTAGCTGTAAAAGGAGAATCGGCAATAAAAAGAACGCCTAAAGACCAAACGGACATCATAAACTAATTGTAGATGACGTAAAGGGGACAAAACATGTATTGGGAGACGCTTCCAGGTTGGGTTTGGCTCATTTACTATTTTGTTATTATCCTTACGCTTGTACTGGCTATCCGCAGTATCTTAAAAAATAAAATGAGAAGGCTTTCTTTTGTAGTTGTCCTTTTTTCGATATCTGTTCCGATTCTCTTATTTATTAATAGTATTGAAAGGGATAAAGACGTGACAGAGTTTGACCATTTTGTAGTTGTAGCAGAATTACAAGCGGGTACAGTTTGGACGATCTTTTCTATGCTTGGTTATGGAGTTATTCTTGTTTGGTGGCTGTTGCTACCGTTTATTCGAAGTAAACGTTTGGCCCGATAGCCACCGAAGCGAGCGAGATCAATCTCGTTCGCTTCTTTTTTCTTGAACGAAAATAGTAAATAAATCCTTCGATTCGTTTTCTTGAAGCTCTCCTTGATAAAAAGCAATCTTCTTATTCAATAATTGGAGGTTTCTTTGAAAAGTAGACTATTTGTCTTCTACTTTTTTTCTGTGTTGAATTAAAAGTTCAGTTAGTTCTTCAACCCCCGTATCTCCCATGCGAAGTAGTTCGGAATAGCGTTTTAAATCTTGTAAGCTCATCCCAGTCTCTTTCATATGCAAAATATACTCTCTCCATAAACGGTCGTCCTCTGTATAGTAACGAATATTGCTTGAGGTGCGATGGGGGACGATTAATCCTTCTTTTTCATAATACCTAAGCGTATGTTCGCTAATCCGAACGGCTTTAGAAAACGCGCCAATGCGATAGGATATTTTTAAACCTCCTTTTGCTTGGTTGATTTGCCTTAGAATCCCTAACTTTACTGTTAGCTTAATCCTTCGAGTTTACTCTAAGTCAAGCATAAAGAAAAAAGCTACCGGCCATTACTGGCAGTAGCTTTTTTCTTATTTGTCTTTTTTGTTATCTTTTTGTTTTCGCTTTAACTTTTCTTGATCTTGTTTTAATTTTGCTTGTTGCTGTTTAAGTTGTTCTCGTTGATTTCGTAATTGAATGCGTTCATGGCGAATGCGTTCTTTATCTATCGTAAGGATGTTTTTCTCATTTCGTAACTCTTTTAAGAGAGACCAAATCATGAGAATGATAATAATCGCAAAAGGGAGTGCTCCAATAATCGAAGCTGTTTGTAAGGCTTCTAAACCTGTTGGACTTGTAAGTAAAACCGCAGCAGTACCTGCAACGACAAGACCCCAGATTAGTTTAACGACATTAGGGGGATTAAGCATCCCGCCCGTGGTTTGCATACCGAGAACAACGGTTGCCGAATCGGCTGATGTAACAAAAAAGGAACCAATTAAGAAAATTGTAATTAACGAGACTGCAAAGGTAAGCGGAAACTGCTCCAGTAGAGCAAAGAGCGCGATCTCAGGTTGGTCGCCTCCACCCATTGCTTCAAAAAGACCTGCTCCTGAATTTTCAAAGTACATGGAAGAGCCACCAAATACACTGAACCATAAAGCACCAAATAACGCAGGTAAAGCAATAACGCCAGTAACAAATTCGCGAATCGTACGTCCACGTGACACGCGGGCAATGAAAGCTCCAACAAAAGGCGACCAAGAAATCCACCAAGCCCAGTAAAACAATGTCCAATCTTGTACCCAAGAAGATTCTGGGTCATACACATCAAGGCTAAAACTCATTCCAAAGAAGTTGCCTGCGTAAGAACCAATACCTTGTGTGAAAACACCCATAATATAACTAGTAGGGCCCAAAATTAGGATAAATGCCATCAGAAGAACGGCAAGTCGCACATTTAAGTTACTTAGAATCCGAATGCCTTTATTAATTCCTGTAAGTGCAGAGAGACTAAATAAGACTGTTACAATTAAAATAATAACTAATTGAAAGACCGTATCAGAAAATGACTCTAATGTAGGAAACAAATAACGAAGACCTGCTGTAATTTGAGCAGCTCCAAATCCTAGAGACGTTGCTGTACCAAATACGGTTGCAAAAACAACAAATACATCAATCGTTTTACCTAATACTCCGTTTACTCTGTTCCCAATTAATGGTCTAAACGTTGAACTAAACAATGCTGGCTCGTCCTTGCGATATTGGAAATAAGCAAGCGTTAACGCAACAACAGCATAAATCGCCCAAGGATGAATGCCCCAGTGAAACATGGAATACCGCATAGCTTCAGCAGCTGCCTGCTTTGTACCGGGTTCTGCATTAGCTGGAATGAAATAATGAGACAATGGTTCAGCTGATCCCCAGAATACGAGGCCAATTCCCATCCCCGCTGTAAATAGAAAAGCAAACCAAGTCATGTAACTATACTCTGGTTCCTCATCAGGTTTTCCTAATTTAATCCGTCCATAAGGGCTGACAATTAAATAAAGGGCTACAGCAATATAAAAAGTGGCTGACAATAAGTAGAACCAGCCGAGATCAGATGAAATAAACGACTGAATCGATGTCGTAATTTCAGACATATTACTTGGAGCTAAAACGCCCCATAAAATAAAGGCTAAAGAAATGACAATAGAAATATAAAACACTTTTGTTGTACTCTTCAAAACTAACGTCCTCTCTAGATTACTGTGTAGAACAAATTTCTGCACGTATCGACAATACCCGTTTCGTTCCAATTACAAACATCTTGTCCAATTAAGAAGCAACTTAAAAGCAATGTTTATAAGTGTAACATGATTTGGATTGTTTTAAAGGGTCTTTTCGGAAAAGAAACAATTATTCTCTGTCCATTTTACCATTTGTTGCTGGAAATCTAAAACATTAAAACGATTATTAGAATATAATATTGACAGAAGTGAAAAGGAATCATAAACTAATAATCAAATGACTGTTTGAATGAGGTGGAGCAAATGAGTAACACAAAAAGGAAGCAAGATACATGTGAAGTGTTTTGTTTTGATGAAGAAAAAGTGAATCGAATCTCAGCCAGTTTAAACAACGAAAATTTTGTTCCTATCGCTGATATATTTAAAGCATTATCGGATGAAACGCGACTAAAGATTGCATACGCTTTGTTGCAAGAAGATGAACTATGTGTATGTGACGTTGCGAATATTATTCGTTCAACTACGGCAACAGCTTCCCACCATTTACGGCATTTACGCAACTTAGGTCTTGCCAAAAGCCAGAAAAAAGGCAAGCTGGTTTTTTATTCGTTAGATGATGATCACGTCCGTCAATTAGTTGAAGTTGCAGTTATCCACAGTAGTGAAGTGCAAGGCCGTGGCTGATCAAGAAAAGGCTGTCTACCGTGTTGAAGGGTTTTCGTGTGCAGGGTGTGCTGGAACGTTTGAAAAAAAGGTTAAAAATCTTTCAGGTGTTACAGATGCCGAAGTTAATTTTGGGGCAGCAAAGATTACTGTGTATGGAGAAACGAATGTCGCGGAGCTTGAAAAAGCAGGCTCGTTTGAGAAGTTAAAAGTTAGACCAGAACATGAGCGAGTGAAAAAAGCTTCAAACGTGCAAGAACAAAACCATCTTTCCTTTATTCAAAAACATGCAACGATTATTGGTTCTTTGCTCTTTTTAGCATTTGGACTCCTGTCTCTCGTTGTTAATGGCGAAGACAATCTTGTCACGATACTTGCATTTGCCTCGTCGATGGTTATTGGTGGGCACTCCCTTTTTAAAGTTGGGTTTATGAATTTAATGCGACTCCAGTTCGATATGCGAACATTAATGACTGTGGCTGTTATAGGCGCTACGATCATAGGCGAGTGGACAGAAGGAGCAATTGTTGTACTCTTGTTTGCTATCAGTGAAGAACTGGAGCGGTTTTCGATGGACCGGGCAAGGCAGTCAATTCGCTCACTGATGGATATCGCGCCAAGCGAAGCACTTATTAAACGGAACGGCCAAGAAATGACGGTTGCGGTAGAAGACATTAGAATCGAAGATGTTATGATTGTGAAACCGGGACAGAAATTGGCAATGGACGGTGTTGTCGTCGGGGGCAATTCATCCATCAATCAAGCGGCTATTACAGGTGAATCAATTCCTGTGGAAAAGCAAGTAAATGATCATGTGTATGCCGGGACATTAAATGAAGAAGGTTTCTTAGAAGTTCGAGTAACCAAACATGTAGAAGACACGATGATTTCCAAAGTCATCCAATTGGTTGAAGATGCTCAAGCAGAAAAAGCTCCTTCCCAAGCGTTTGTAGATCGTTTTGCCAAATACTACACGCCAGCCATTATTGGTGTCGCTTTCCTTGTCGCTATCTTGCCACCCCTTTTGGCTGGAGCTTCGTGGGACACATGGATTTATCAAGGACTTGCTGTACTTGTTGTTGGGTGCCCGTGTGCCCTTGTTATCTCAACGCCAGTTGCCATTGTAACTGCAATTGGTAATGCAGCGAAAAATGGTGTGTTGGTTAAAGGCGGAGTTTATTTAGAGGAAGCTGGAAGATTAAGAGCGATTGCTTTTGATAAAACAGGAACACTTACAAAAGGAGTTCCCGTTGTGACGGATTTTACAACGATTGGTCAGGTGAACGAAGAAGAACTTCTTACAGTTATCGCAGCTCTTGAATCTCGGTCTCAACACCCTCTTGCGTCTGCTGTTATTAAAAAAGCAGAACAAGCAAAGGTTTCTTTCAAAAACGTAGAAATGAAAAACTTCTCCTCGATTACAGGAAAGGGAATTAAAGGCGAGTTTGAAGACACGATTTATTACATCGGAAACAAGAATCTATTTGATGAGGTATTAGCAACGAGTGTACCTAGTGAGCTACATGCAAAAGTGGAAACTTTGCAACAACAGGGTAAGACGGCTTTACTCGTAGGTACAAGTAAGGGTATTAAAGCGGTTATAGCTGTCGCAGATGAAGTAAGAGACTCAAGTAAAGAAGTCATTGAGCGTCTACACGGTCTCGGAATAAAGGAAACAATTATGCTTACTGGTGATAATCACGGAACTGCTCAAGCGATTGGCAATCAAATTGGCGTGACTCATGTCCAATCAGAATTAATGCCAGAGGATAAACTCAATTACATTAAATCGTTTACGAGAAAACACGGAAGAGTAGCGATGGTAGGCGATGGAGTTAATGATGCACCTGCTTTAGCTGCCTCAACCGTCGGAATTGCGATGGGTGGAGCTGGGACAGATACCGCACTTGAAACTGCTGATGTAGCATTAATGGGAGATGATTTACGAAAACTACCATATACGATTAAACTTAGCCGCCGTGCGTTAACGATTATTAAGCAAAATATTAGTTTTTCATTAGGAATAAAACTACTGGCATTGTTGTTAGTTCTCCCAGGTTGGTTAACGCTCTGGATTGCTATTCTTGCCGATGTGGGTGCTACATTGCTCGTTACGGCAAATGGAATACGTTTGCTACGTGTAAAAGAGGATGATTAGAAGGAAAGGCGTTAGACTCGGGCTAACGCTTTTTTTGACTATATAAAATGGGGGTTGGCGATGACTTACGATGTGGTTGTAATTGGTGGAGGACAAGCAGGGCTTTCAGTCGGTTATTATTTAAAACAACAAGGTAAGTCGTTTCTTATCCTTGACGAAAAAGGGGACGTTGGTGATTCGTGGAAGAAACGTTATGATTCGCTTGTTCTTTTTACGCCAAGAAACGGCTTTTTAGATCAAAAGAAAAAACCTATATTTACAAGAGTTGTGACAAATGAAGACTTGATTGAAACGATTTGCTTAAAATGAGTTCACAGCCTTGCTCGTCGCTCATGATGTGCGTGAAGCTGTAAAACTTGCCGACCGAATTATTTTAATTGAAGATGGTGAGATTACGCTTGATCTAGAAAATAAGGTCAGCAGCCCCCGTGATGTTACGGATGAGCGCATGGTAGAGTTGGAAAAACAAGTCGTATCAAGAATATTTGAGGAATAGGAGCACCACGGTACATTAAAATAAGAAAATCATCTTTCTATTTAAAACGGAGAGGTGGTTTTCGGATGTAAAGGAGTTTCTAGATGGTTGTCGAACGTATTTGTATTAGAGAAACATGTAAGGAGTTAATACTATGAAGAAAACAATCTTATGGAAAAATGAAGAAAGAGTTGGATATGAACATTTTTTGATGGAGGAAAATAAAGGTATAGGTACGATTATTTACGTTGATGACGAAAAAGGTCATGTGGTGAACTATGAGCTGAAGATGGAGCCCAACTGGTTGACACGTCAGCTTTTTGTGCAAGTCGACCATGGAAAAACACTAACCCTTGTTAGCGATGGTAATGGGGAATGGCTCAATAAAGACGGACAACCACTAGACGATTTGAAAGGGGCGATCGATGTGGACGTAGAATCTACTCCGTTTTCCAACACGCTGCCAATTAACCGCAAGATTTGGAAGGTTGGAGAGAAGAAAACATTCGATATGGTGCATGTCACTATCCCGGAATTGAACGTATCGAAAGTAAAACAGATCTATACATATGAGAGGGAAGAAGAGGGACTGCGGTATTTCGAATACGAATGTAGAGGTTATAAAAACGTAATATGCGTCGATGAGGACGGATTTGTTGTTCATTATCCAAATGTGTTTAGTAGATGGATGCCCGAAATAAGGGAGAAGACGAACTAGTTTCTACATGTGATGTGAAAGCAGTCTCTATGTTAGTCCTCTTATTCTATTTTGAAACTTCGACTAATTTTAATTGATTTCCATCTAAATCTACCATGGAGAAAACCAATCTCCCTTCACTACTCAAATGCAATTTACCAAGTGTTTTCCAATAGTCGATACAACCTTTATCTTTAAAAAACAAATCGATGTTCTCTAGATAAAAGACACATTTTGTTCTATATTCTCTGTCTGCCTTCTTTAAATATAAGAAGGCTTCTTTGTTTTGTATAAGTGCATAATCTTCTATTTCTTCCTGCAAGTGAAAGCCGAGTCTGGCTTCATAAAATGTAATACTGGATAACAGATTTTTTACAGGAAGGATGGGAATTGATTTTAACATTACTCTTACCCCAATTCTTTAAAATCATTCTTTCAATTCATTTACAGATGTATACTTCTTTTTAATTTATCCTTATAAACTATACAAAACCTGTACATTATTCAGATTATTTGTGCAGAAATTGTTCAGAACCACTTTTTACGCTTACTAATAAATAAAGCCTCGTAAAGGTTGAGAATGAACTGTACCCTTTTTAATAGACAGTTAAAAAAACCTTTATGCAGCTAGTAAATGACCTCGGTATTGTTCCGGGGTCATTCTTTTTAATCCCCATTGATAACGATCAGAATTATAATAGTCAATAAAGTCTTCGACTTTGCTTTTCAGTTCAAACAACGTCCTGCACGCTTTAGCTTGTACGTGATCTTTGAAAAGTCCGAAGAAGGATTCCATTGATGCATTATCTAGGCAGTTCCCTCTGCGAGACATGGATTGTGTCAATCCAAGTTTTTTTACCCGTTTTTGGTACACAGGATGTGTGTAATGAAAGCCTTGATCCGAATGAAGGAGTGCACCAGGGAGAAGATTTCCGTCCGAAACGTCTTTTAACCGCTGGAGAGTCTTATAGACAATGCTCATTCCTAAGGATGTAGATAAATAATGCGCAACTATTTCTCGTGTTGTTCCGTCTTTGACACATGAGAAATAGACCTTTGTTC